>CAZPNB010000144.1:0-2574 GCA_964587305.1 uncultured Spirochaetales bacterium
ACGGCACCTGCCGACGTGGCGCGCCTCTTCAAGGCGGTCCTGGCGACCGTGCAACGGCGGATCGAGCGACGGAATCGTCGAACGGCGAGCGAGAGCGAGGCGCTCGACGCGATGCTCGCGCACTGCTTCGAGACCTGGGCGCTGCCGAATGCCAAGGTCCGGCGCGATCACCGCGTGTTCGAACGCGATGGCTGGCGCTGCACGGTGCCGGGCTGCTCGTCCTACCGGAACCTGCACAACCATCACATCCAGTTTCGCTCGCACGGCGGCCCGGACGACCTCTGGAATCGCACGGCGCTGTGCGTGGCGCACCATCAGCGCAGCGTGCACGAGGGAATCGGGCGCATTCGCATCCGGGGCCGCGCGCCCGACGGGCTCCGCTTCGAGCTGCCGCTCGTGACCTACGGTCCGGGCGAGAGGATTCTCCGCTGAGCGCGTGCAGCTTCGCTCAGTCGTCGAACTTGAGCCCGGTCGGCGCGTTCGGGGCGTGCTCGAGCAGCTCGATCACGTTGCCGAACGGGTCGCGACCGTACGCGAAGCGCGCCGGCGACGCGCCGAACAGCGGTGTGTTGAACGCGACGCCGTGCGCGACGAGGTGCTCGTAGTCTTTGGCGACGTCGTCGCTGGCGAGTGCGATGTGCGTGATGCCGCCCTGGCTGACCGGCCGCTTCGGGTCGCCCGGCTGGCCGGCGTTGAACTCGAACAGCTCGATGCAGGAGTTGCCCTTCTTGATCATCCGCACCTTGCAGCCGGCGTCGGGCACGCCGAACGCGGCGTTCATCACCGCGATGCCCGACGGAAGATCGGCGCTCATCACCGGCTCGAAGCCGATCACGCCGCAGTAGAAGTCGAGCGCGCGCTGGATATCCGGCACGGCCAGCGCAGGGTGGTGAACGCCCAGGATCATTTGCGGTCTCCTTCAGCGGCTTCGGTGGGTCGCGCGGTCGCGACCGGGGCCACAAGATAACCGGATCGCCGGACGGTGCCGCGGGTAGCGCGCCCGCCCGACGCCAGTTGTTCCGCGGCCTCGCCGACAGAGCCGAGGCGCCGGATCGCCGCGGCGCGGCAGATTTCGGCGCAGCGGCGCTGGATGTCGGGCGCCGTTTGATCGCCCACCCCGGTCACCGCGCCGTCCGAGACCCAGAAGCGCGGAGCGGGCTGGCGCGCGAGCCAGGCGAGAGCCGGCACGTCGACCACGTTGCCGGTGCCGAAGCGCTCGAGGTGTGAACGCGATGCGCGGCGTCCAGCGCGAGCCACGATCCGGAGCTCGCCGTGATCTCCGCTTCCCGAGTACATCGCGACGAGCGCCGCTCCGCGCGACGCGTCGAAGATGGTGTCGAGGTCATCGGCGTCGAGCCGCATGCTGCCGCTGGTGTCGAGCAACACGCTGCCTCCAACCCGGCGACACGGACGCCGGAAGACCGCGCGGTCCACCGCCCAGCGGTGGAGCGCCCCGGGATGGCTGCCCTCGACCGCTGCGCGCCAATCGCGCCGCAGGCCGCGGCCGCGCGCCGGGTGGACGAGGTCGAGCGGCGCTTCCACGATGCTCATGCTCCCGGAGCCGGTCTCGTCCCCGCCGCCATCGCCCTCCCCGCGCGCGAGCGGCAGCCGCGCGCGCGTCGCGTCCTCGTCATCGCGCACGCTGCAGCAGGAGATCTCGAGCGCGATGTCGCGAAACCTCGGATCGAGCGCGCCGTTCGCAGCGAGCGCACGAGCCAGATCACGGGCGGCCACGACCGCGACCTTGAACGGGGCGAGCGGCCCGCGGCGGCGGCGAACGTCGAGACGCGCGCGCACGCCCGCCACCAGGCGCGCGGCGGTCGTCGCGGAGTCTCCGGCGGTCGCGTCCGCCACGGCCGCCAGGTCCGGCTCGACGTTCGTGCCGAGCGACGCCACCCAGCGCAGCGTGAAGTCGGCAGCGCGGCCGCTCTTCAGGTCGCGCAGCGCGAGCAGCTGGATGTGGGCGCGCTGCTCCGGATCGAGCAGCACCGGCAGCGAGGCGTTCGCCAGCCCGAGGTTGATCCGCGCGTCCTCCACCGCGTGCAGCACGACGATCGGGTAGTCGACCCTCGGCAGGCGCAGCGGCGACCACGAGATGTGCGCCATCTCGTGCCGCACCACCGCCCTCCCATCCTCGCGCAGCGGCACCCACAGCCTGCGGTGCACCTGGTCGACACTGCCCGAGGTGTCGCGCGCGGTCGAGTCCAGGATCCGATACACCCCCGAGCGTCGATCCACGATCTCGGGATAAGGCAAGAAATCTCCGTGAGCCATTCGACGATCCTCCTTTCGGGTCAGAGCGGGAGCTCTTCCTGGCTGAGGGACAGCGCGTCGTAGATCAGCCGACCGCGCTCGCGTCCGAGCACCGCGCGGCACGCGTTCTCCAGCCCGAGCGGGCCGCGGAGATCCTCGATCTTGAGCCACTTGCGCAGACCCACCGCGCGCTCGGGTTCGAGCTTCGTCGTCTGGAGCGCCGCGCGGCGCAGCGGCTCACTGAGCAGCGCCAGCGCGTCGGGGTGCGGCTCCTCGATCTCGATCACGCAGTCGAAGCGGTCCTGCAGCGCCGGCGGCAGC
>CAZPNB010000145.1:0-3921 GCA_964587305.1 uncultured Spirochaetales bacterium
CGATCCACTTGCCGGCACCCTTGGTGCTCAGGCGCGCACGCACGCCGATGTGGGGACGGATGCCGAGCTCTTGCGAGGTCTTGATGATCAGCTCGATCTCGTGGAAGCGGTCGATGACGATGATCGGCGTGCGGCCGAGGCGTTGTCCGAGCAGCGCCGTCTCGATGTACTTGCGGTCTTTGTAGCCGTTGCAGACGATCAGCGCGCCGGGCGTTTCGAGCAGCGCCAGCGCGATCAGCAGCTCGGGCTTGCTCCCGGCTTCGAGGCCGACGTGGTGGTTGGCGCCGAACTCGACGATCTCCTCGACCACGTGGCGCTGCTGGTTCACCTTGATCGGGTAGACGCCGCGGTACGTGCCCTTGTAGCCGTACTCGCGCATCGCGTTGTCGAACGCGCGCGTGATGCCGCGGACGCGCGCCGCGAGGATGTCGGAGAAGCGGATCAAGATCGGAGCGCGCAGGCCGCGCTGCTCGAGATCGCGCACCAGCTCGAGCAGATCGATGCCGCCGTTCCCGGGCCCCTGCGGCCGCACCTCGACGTGGCCGCGGTCGTTCACGGTGAAGAAGCCCGCGCCCCACGCCTCGAGGTTGTAGAGCTCGAGGCTGTCGCGGTGGGTCCAACCGTGCATTCACGACACTCCTAGTAGATGGCGGCCGAAGTGTAGGGACAAGGGTCCGTTCCCGCGCGTGGAACCTCGGCCGCAGATTCGATCTGGGCTCACTGCAAAGGCACCTCGGTCTGCTCACCGCTCGCCAGGTCCCGCACCAGCGCCACGCCGCGCACGAGCTCTTCGGGGCCCAACAGGTAGATGAGACGCGCACCCGCGCGATCGGCATCGGCGAGCGCGCGCTTTAGCTTCATCGACGCGAGCACCAGCTCCACCGACGTCCCCGCGGCTCGCAGGTGCTGCGCCAGCCGGATCGCCGCCGGCCGCTCCGCGTCGCTGAACGGGAAGACCACCGCGTCGAGCGTGCGGGGGCAGGGCGGTCGCACGCCATGGTCCTCGAGCAGCGCCTCGATCACCGCGTCTCCGAAGCCGAACCCGACCGCCGGCAGCGCGGGGCCGCCCAGCGTCTCGAGCAGGCCGTCGTAGCGACCGCCGCCGCAGATCGCGCGCAGCTTTCGCCTGGCGTCGAACGCCTCGAAGACGACGCCGGTGTAGTAGGCGAGGCCGCGCACGATCGATGCGTCGAACGCGACGCGATCCGACACGCCGTACGCGTCGAGCAGCTCGAACAGGCGCAGCAGATCGCGGCGGGCCGGCGATCCCTCCGGCAGCCCGGAGGCCGCGGTCTCGACGTCGCGCACCGCGAGCCAGTCGACCACCTCCCGCGCGTCGGCCGGGGTGAGGCCGATCGGACCCTTCGGGTCGCACAGCTGCTGCGCGACCTCCTCGGGACTCGTCCGGCCCTGCTTGTCGATCGCCACGCACAGCGCGGGAAACGCGCCCGGCCGGTCCCGCAGCACGCCCGCGCGCAGCGTCTCCTCGAGCAGCGCCCGACTGCTGATGCCGATCCGCACCGCGCCTGGCGCGAGCCCGAGGCGGTCGGTCAGCGCGAACACGGCCGCGATCAGCTCGGCCTCCGCGGTCACGCCCGGCTCACCCCAGATGTCCATGTTCCACTGGTAGTGCTCGCGGCGCCGCCCGCGCGTCATTCGTTCGTAGCGCCAGCATTGCGGAATCGCATACCAGCGCAGCGGCAGCCGCAGGCTGCCGGCGCGCGCCATCACCATCCGTGCCAGCGACGGCGTGAACTCGCCGCGCAGCGCATAGCGGCGCCCGTGCAGCTCGAAGTGGTAGAGCTGGTCGGTGATCTCCTCGCCCGCCTTGCGGGTGAACAGCGCCGCGTGCTCGAGCACCGGCGCGTCGACGCCTTCGAAGCCGAAGCCGTGTGCGACCGCCCGGAAGTGGTCGAACAGCCACTCGCGGAAGCGCAGATCCTCGGGGTAGAAATCGCGCGTGCCGCGCGGCGGCTGCAGCGGAGAAGCGCTCTTTTCGCTCACCGGGCGTTCCATACCACAGGGCCTCCGGAGCCGCCTTTTGCTAGACACGAGCGCGCTTTCGAGCCTGCGCAGGAGGTTGCATGAGGAGCAAGAGGAGCTGGAACGCGATCGGGATCCTGGGGGCCGGCCTGGCGACCTTCGCGCTGTGCGCGTGCGGGTCCGGCGATCCGGCCGAGCCCTCGGAACGTCCCCACGCACCGACCGCTCCCGAGCACACGGCGACAGCCGCGACCCCCGACGACCTGCCCTCGGGCATCGTGCTGTCGCTGGCTCAGTTCGTCGAGGTCGCGGGAAAGTCCGTGCCCGGCCCGGCGCGCCTCGAGTTCCTCTACCGCAAGGGCGGCGTCTGGCGCACGTCGGCGCTCGAGGACCCCGCGAGCAACGTCTTCCATAAGGCGATGACAGTTCCGGCGAGCGACGGCCCGCGCCTGCTCACGCTCGGTGGCAGCGCGGCGATCGTGAAGACGTGGAGGATGCGCGGCAGCGCGCTCGAAGGCACTGTCCTCTGGCAGAAGGACTTCGGCGGCAAGTTCAGCCGGATGCGCGACGCCGAGGTGGCGGATCTCTACGGCGACGGCACGAACGCGATCGCCGTGGCGACCCACGACCAGGGGGTCGTCGCGGTGCTGCGGCCGTCGGCCGGCGGCTTCGGGGTCACCGAGCTCGATACGCAGCCCGACATCTTCGTGCACGAGGTGGAGGTCGGGGATCTCGACCGCGACGGCGTGCTCGAGGTATACGCGACGCCGAGCGAGCCGAACCGGCTCGAGGGCGGCAGTGCGCAGTCCGGGCAGGTGGTCCGCTACGTGCCCGCGGCGGGCGAGGGCCGCGTCGTGGTGGCCGACCTCGGCGACCGCCACGCCAAGGAGATCCTGGTCGACGACGTCGACGGCGACGGCACCGAAGAGCTGTACGTCTCGGTCGAAGGGCACGTGAACGAGGCCAAGGAGCTGGTGCACCCCGTGGAGATCCGCCGCTACGACGCCGGTACCCCCGCGGACGGGGGCGCCTTGATCGCGTCGATCGAGGACCGACTGACGCGCTTCCTGACCGCCGGCGACGTGGACGGCGACGGCCGCAACGAGCTGATCGCCGCCGCCTTCAGCAGCGGGCTCTGGCTGCTGCGACCGGGTGCAGACCCGAAGGCTCCGTGGACGGTCGAGTCGATCGACAAGAACTCGGCCGGCTTCGAGCACGCGGCGATCCTCGCCGACCTCGACGGCGACGGCACCGACGAGCTCTACGTCGCGAGTGACCGGCACAAGGAGGTGCGCCGCTACGTCTGGGACGGCCGGAAGCTGGCGCGCGAGGTGATCTACGTGCGCCCGGACGACCGCCCCATCTTCACCTGGAACCTGATGCCGGTGCCCCGGGAGCTGATTCCAGGCGCCTAGTTCCCCCGGCTCGAGTTCTCGCGGGAATCCCCCGAAGCGTCGCGCTTCTTGGCAGCGTCCGGCCGCTTGGGCTAATCCGGGGGGTCTCCACATCCATGAGAAGGATGGGACCCCGGGGGGTAAGCGAACCGAGATGGCGAAGGCTCTGGTGATCACCGAGAAGCCGAGTGTCGCGCGCGACATCGCCAACGCGATCGGCGGCTTCCGCGACGAGGACGGTTACTTCGAGAACGACGACCTGGTCGTGACATTCGCGGTCGGCCATCTCTACGAGCTCCTGACCCCCGAAGAGGTCGACGAGAAGTACAAGCGCTGGACGCTCGACGTGCTGCCCATCCTTCCGACCGAGTTCAAGTACAAGGCCAAGAAGGGGCAGACGGACCGCATCCGCACGATCAAGAAGCTGCTTGCCCGCACGGACGTGAACGAGGTGATCAACGCCTGCGACGCCGGACGCGAGGGCGAGCTGATCTTCCGCGAGATCGTCGAAGACCTGGAATCGACGAAACCCATCAAGCGCCTG
>CAZPNB010000146.1:0-4901 GCA_964587305.1 uncultured Spirochaetales bacterium
GCAGGTTGACGATGTGCTTGAAGTTCCAGCTCACGAGCACTTCGACGCGGGCCACGGTGGCGATTGCGATGTGCTGAGCATCGACCCGCATCTTGGCCGTGATCACCCCCGCAGCAATGTAAGCCTCTGCAAGCTCGCGAGCCTCGGCATCGAGCTGGAGAGTCTCGATGTACGCCTCAGGGACCGATGCAAGATGCTCTCTCACTTCGTCCGGGGCGGCGGCTAGTTCCTGCACCGTGAGATCGGACACGACCAGGATGAAGTCGCCTCGGACGAAACACTCCATGAGCCGGACGGAGTGCTCCGAGAACTCGTCGTCCTCGCAGCCTCCGACCACCGACGTGTCTACGTAGATTCGGGTCTTCATGACCTCATCGTAAACGGATCCGGTCCTCGCTCTCGGGCGGGGTCACGGTCTGGAACCTAGCGAGCCTCAGCTCAGCACGCCGCGCGCGCGCAGCAATGCGATCTCCGCGGCGTCCATGCCCAGGATCCCGGACAGGATCGCGTCGGTGTGCTCGCCGAGCAGCGGGCCCGGGCGCGTGAACCCGCCTGGTCCTTCGCTGAGCCGGAAGCCCGCGCGCTCGACCAGCAGCGTGCCGAGGTGCGCGTGCTCGGTGGGCACCCAGTGGCCGCGATGCGCGAGCTGCGGGTCGGCGAGCAGATCGGGCTCGCGCTGCACGACGCCGGCAGGAACGCCGGCCGCCTGGAGTCGCTCCATCAGTGGATAGGGCTCGTGCGCGCGCGTCCACTCGGCAACGCGCGCGTCGAGCGCGTCGCGCGCGGCGAGGCGTCCGGCCCGCGTGTCGAGCGCCGGATCGAGCGCCCACGCGGGATCGCCGAGCAGCGCGCGCAGCGCGCGCCAGCTTTCCTCGCTCGTCGCCGCGATCGCGATCCAGCGATCGTCGCCGGCCGCCGGATACACGCCGTGCGGGCAGGCGTGATCGTCGGCGTTCCCCTGGCGGGTGACGACCTCACCGTTGGCGCTCTGCCGCGCGACGACCTCCGACTGGCAGTACACCGCGGCCTCGATCTGCGACAGGTCGATCGCGCGGCCGCGGCCGGTGCGGCGCCGCTCGAACAGCGCCGCCGCGATCGCGAGCGCGACGAAACGCGGGGCGAGCGAGTCGGTGATCGTGTGCGCGGGCCCGCTCGCCTCGCGGTCGGGCCAGCCGGTCAGGTGGTTGAAGCCGGAGATCGCCGAGCCCTGGCCGCCGAAGCCCGGGTACGAGCGCTGCGAGCCGGTCTGCCCGAACAAGCACGCGCTGATGCACACGAGCTCTGGCTTCACCCGACGCAGCGACGCGGCGTCGAGGCCCCAGCGCTCCATCGGCCCGGGCGCGAAGTTCTCCGACACGACGTCGGCCCACTCGAGCGCGAGCCGCTTCACCAGCGCGATACCGGCAGGCTCGCGCAGGTTGACCGCGAGGCTCTCCTTGTCCGGGTTCAGCAGGTGGAACATCGGCGAGCCGTCGAGGCCGTGCTTGCTCTCGGGCGTCAGCCATAGGATGCGCAGGAAATCCGGTGCCTGCGCCGACTCGATCCGGATCACGCGCGCGCCGTGCTCGGCGAAGTAGCGCGTGGCCACCGGCCCGGCAGCGCCCGCGCCGAGCTCGAGTATGTTCACGCCGTCGAAGATCCGCTTCACAGAGCACTCTCCAGCTCCGCAAACACCGCCGCTTCGTGCTCGCCGAGGTGAGGCGCGCGGCTCCGGATCCGGATCGCGCGATCCTCGGTCTTCGCGAAGAAGTCCGGCAGCTCGAGTGACGCACCTTCGTCGGGCAGGTCGACGCGGACGAACAGGTCGCGCTCGCGAAGCTGTCGGTGCTCCACGATCGCGCGTGCGTCGTTGCACGGCGCGAGCAGGATGCGGCGCCGGAGCGCCTGCTCGTACAAGTCACGCATCGTGCGGGTGCGGAAGAACGCGCCGAACGCGTCCTCGAGCCGACCGATCTCGGCGTCGCTCTGCAGGTTGTGGTTGTAGTGCTGCCAGTCGGTGTCGCGCAGCCAGTCCGGCGCGGCGCCGCACTCTTCCATGAACGCGACGGTCGCGATCAGGTTCTTCACGCGCGTCGGCCCGCCGCGCAGCCCGAACGACACGTAGCCGTCGGCGGCGCGCCAGATCTCGCGGGTGCGGCCGATCCGTGGGCCGGCGCGCACCGCCAGCTGCTTGCGCAGCGGATACTGCGCCGGGAACGAGAGCTCGCTCTGGAGCTGGGTTTCGTGCAGCGAGACGTCGACGATCTGACCGCGGCCGGTGTCTTCGCGCGCGTACAACGCCATTGCGATGCCGAGCGCCGCCTCGGGCGCGGCGTGGTAGTAGGCGGTCGGCATGCTGCAGCGCAGCGGCGCGCGGTCGCTGTGCCCGGTGAGGCCCGCGTTGCCGCCCATCGCGACCACGACCAGATCGCTGGCGCGGTGATGGGCGTACGGGCCGTCGAGGCCATACGGTGTGATCGCGCAGGCGACCAGGCGCGGATTCAGTCGGCATAGGCTCTGCGGGTCGAGTCTGCGTGCCGCGCGGGCGCCGGGCGGCGCCGTGTCGAGCCAGACGTCGGCGCGGGCGGCGAGCGCGTGCAGCCGTTTACAGCCGGCGTCGGTGTCGAGGTCGAGCCGGATGCTGCGCTTGCTGGTGTTGAGCGCGTGCCACGCGAGGCTGCGTTCGGGACCCGGGACGCCGCCGATCCACGGGCCGCGGTGGCGCAGCGAGTTTCCCTCGGGCGGCTCGATCGCGATCACGTCGGCTCCGAGATCGCCAAGGATCTTGCCGGCGAGCTGGCCCGACTCGTCGCACAGCTCCAGTACGCGCATCCCGTCGAGCATCGCGCGGCGAGTATACTGGCGAGGCTGCCAACCGGGAGCGCGGATGAAAATCGGGATCACGATGTTCGCGACTGACCAGTCGATGAATCCGATCGAGCTGGCGCGCGAGGCCGAGGCGCGCGGTTTCTACTCGCTCTACGTGCCCGAGCACACACACATCCCGACCAGCCGGCGCACGCCGCCGCCGACCGGCGAGGCGGTGCTCGCCGAGGAGTACAAGCGCACGCTCGACCCCTACATCGCGCTGGCCGCTGCTGCTTCGGTGACCTCCCGGATCCGGCTCGGCACGGGCATCGGACTGGTGGCTCAACACGATCCGATCACGCTCGCGAAGGAGCTCGCGACGCTCGATTGGCTCTCCGGCGGGCGCCTCGTGCTCGGGATCGGCTACGGCTGGAACCTCGAGGAGATGGAGAGCCACGGCATCGACGTGAAGCGCCGGCGTGCGCGGGTGCGGGAGACGATGCTCGCGATGCAGGCGCTGTGGACGCAGGAGGTGGCTTCGTTCGCCGGCGAGTTCGTGCGCTTCGAGCCTTGCTGGCAGTGGCCGAAGCCGATCCAGCAGCCGCGCCCGCGCGTGCTGCTCGGCGGCGCGCCGGGGCCGACGCTGTTCCGGCATATCGCCGAGTACGGTGACGGCTGGCTGCCGATCGGCGGAGCAGGGCTTGCGGCATCGCTCGCAGAGCTGCGCGCGGCGGTCGCTTCCACGGGCCGCGACCCGGCCGCGCTTCACATCGTCCCGATGGGCATCCTGCCGACCCCGGAGAAGCTCGCCTACTACCGCGAGGTCGGCGTCACCGAGGCGGTGCTGCGGATCCCGTCGGCAGCGCGCGACGTCGTGATGCCGGTGCTGGATGGTTTTGCTCGCGACTACCTATAAGCGAAGACCGGCGGCCGAGCGCGGTCACGGAGGGACCATGGCGATCGAGGCCGCCCAGGCGTTGCGCGAAGCCGCGGCCGCCCACCGGGCCGACGCGGGCCTGGGCGCGGATGCGGGCGCGGACCCGCGCTGGGTGAAGATCAAGATTGGCCCGATTCCGTTCGCGTATCCGAACACCCGGGGGCGCAAGCTCCTGCTGCTGGCGCACGACGTCCATCACCTGTGACTGGGTGACGCTCTGAGCGGAACGGAGCTCGCGAGCGCCGTTGCTGATCTTCTCCCTCGACTCTCTCTTCTTCCGGAAAGCTCAGCGCAGCGGGCGCAGCAGCTGCTCGCCGAACTTCTTGACCCGGTCGCAGAACTCGGCGCGTGTGCGCGCGGGCATGCTGAGCGTGACCCACGTGACGCCCCGCACGCCGAGCGCGTCGATGTTCTCGGCGAAGTGCTGCGGGTCGATCGTCTCGGGGGCGTGCATCGACAGGCCGAACGGCACGAAGCTGACGTCGAGCGGCCGCTTGCGGCCGATCGCGCTGGCGTGGGCGCGCGCGTAGGCCAGCCGCGCGTCGAAGTCGGCGAGGCTGGTGATCGAGGCGGTGCGCACGCGGTCGGGGACGATGCCGACGGTCGGGAACGGGATCCAGCCGTCACCGAGCTCGACCGCGCGGCGGATCGCGCGCTGGCTGTTGCCGCCCACCCAGAGCGGCGGGTGCGGCTCTTGGATCGGGTGCGGCAGCATCGTGTTGCCGGTGGCTGCGAAGTGGCGGCCGATCAGTTCGACACCCCCGTCGGCCCACGCGCGCTTCATCGCGCGGATCGTCTCGTCGGCGACGTCGTTGCGCGCGTCGAAATCGGCGCCGAGCGCCTGGAACTCGCGCTTCAGGTACCCGGCCGCGACGCCGAGGATCACGCGGCCGCCCGACAGCACGTCGAGCGTCGCGACCGCCTTGGCCAGGATGAACGGGTTGCGGTAGCCGAGCACGGTGATGTTGGTCTGCACGCGAAGGCGCTGGGTGGCGGCCGCGACGAACGACAGCGCGACGAACGGGTCGAGCGCGTGATGGCCACCGCTCGCCAACCAGCGGTCGTTCGGGAACGGGTGATCGGTGACGAAACAGGCGTCGAACCCGGCGGCCTCGATCGCGCGCGCCATCTCGGCGATCGCGCGGCCGCCGACGAACTCGTCGCCGGCGCCGACGCG
>CAZPNB010000147.1:0-5575 GCA_964587305.1 uncultured Spirochaetales bacterium
GCCTGGACCTCGCCGATCTGGTACACCCCGCAAGCGCCCGAGGGCGCGCGCAGCGAGCGGAACGCGAGCGAAGATCGGACTGGCAGGCTTCGAACTGACGAGGAGAACCCCCATGGCCGATGATTTCATCACGCTCGAGTACAACGGACCGGTGGCGATCCTCAGCAACAACCGGCCCGATAAGCACAACGCCGCGAACGATGCGATGGACGCGCAGCTCTGGGATGCACTGGCCGAGCTGCACCGCCGGAGCGACGTGCGGGCGGTCGTGTGGCGCGGCAACGGGAAGTCGTTCTCGTCGGGGCGCGACACCACCCAGCTCGGCGTGCGCACCGAGGACATCGGCAACCTCGACTTCATCGAGCGCGGCCACGCCGGCACGCAGCAGTTCTTCACGCTGCCGGCGCCGATCATCGCAGCGCTCAAGGGCTGGGTGATCGGGGGCTCGTTCGAGCGCGCGCTGCTCTGCGACCTGCGGATCGCCGGTGAGAGCGCACGGATGCGGCTGCCGGAGATCGAGCACGGTGTGGTGCCCGATTCGGGCGGCACCGCGCGCCTGTTCCAGATGGCGGGGCACGGCCTCGCGGCCGACCTGGCGCTGACCGGCCGCGTGCTCGACGCCGAGGAGGCGCTGCGTCACGGGATCGTGTCGCGCGTGGTGCCCGACGCCGAGCTCGACGCCACCTGCCTCACGATCGCGCACGAGATCGCAAAGCGGCCCGCGTTCACCGTGAAGATGTTCCGGCGCACGCTCTCGCGCCTGGCGAACCCGGCCGTGCAGGCGTCGATCCAGGAGGAGGCCGTCACGCAGGTGCTGACCCAGGCCTCCGACGACTACGCCGAGTTCAAGGCCGCGCGCGCCGAGCGGCGGGAGCCGGTGTACCGGCGGCGGTAGCGGCCCGGGAGCTGCTACGGCCGCGGCGTGTAAGCCCGCGGGCCGCGTTGCAGCGCGAGGGCGGGCTGAATCTCGTCGATCCAGTCGCAGAGCAGCGCGCGCGTCTCGCGCGGGTCGATCAGGTCGTGCACGCCGAAGTCTTCAGCGCGCGGGAACATCGACTGGGCGCGGGCATACTCCGCCTCGAGCTCGCGGCGGCGCGCGTCGGGGTCGGCCGCCTCGGCGATCTCGCGGCCGTAGGCGAGTGCTACGCCGCTCTCGAGCGGCAATGCGCCGCTCTGCGCCGACGGCCACGCCACCACGGTGCCGCGCGGTCCGAGGTGCAGCCCGGCCGCAACGCCGAAGCTCTTGCGCACCACGACCGTCAGCCACGGCACGGCGGTCTGGTTCACCGCGAACATCGCCTCCATGCCGTAGCGGATCGTGCCGGCCTTCTCGGCATCGGGGCCGATCATGAAGCCCGGCTCGTCCATCAGCGACACGATCGGCAGATGGAAGGTGTCGCACAGTTCGACGAAGCGGCGCAGCTTCTGCGCGCCGGCGGCCGTCATGCTGCCGCCGTAGACATACGGATCGTTCGCGAGCACGCCGACCGGATGGCCTGCGACGCGCGCGAGGCCGGTGATCTGGGTGCGGCCGTAGCCGGGGGTGAGCTCGAAGAATGAACCGAGGTCGACGACCGCCAGGACGATCCGCCGCATCTTGTACGCGCGGCGGCTCTCGCGCGGGACGATCGCGAGCAGCTTCTCTTCGGCGCGGTCGCGCGGATCGTCGCACGCGCACACCGGCGCGCCCTCCCAGACGTTCGACGGCAGGTACGACAGGAACGCCTTGATCTGCCGCCACACGTCGGCCTCGTCGTCGGCCACGTTGTCGACGACGCCGTTGCGCCCGTGCACCGCTGCGCCGCCCAGCTCTTCCTTGGTCGTCTGCTGCCCGGTCGCGCGGGCCACCAGCGCGGGGCCACCGATCAGCACCTGCGACGTGTCGCGCGTCATCAGCGAGAAGTGCGCGGTGACGAGACGTCCGGCCGGGTAGCCCGCAACGGGGCCGAGCGCGGCGGCCACCATCGGCACCGTCGCGCGCGCCTCGAGCAGCGCGGTGTTCGAGGTGGCGCCGGCGACGAAGTCGTAGCCCGAGCGGCCCTTCACGCCGGTGATCCCCGACACCGACGCGCCGCCCGCTTCGAGCAGGCGCACGTTCGGGACGCGCCGGCGCGCGGACAGGCGGTCGGCGTACTCGGCCTTCTGCATGCCAGCCGGCGAGTAGGCGCCGCCGCGCAGCGTGAAGTCGTCGCCGCAGACCACGACCGCCCGGCCGTCGATCTTCGCGGTACCGATCACCGCGTTGGTGGGCTGGAAGGCGACGAGATTTCCGTCGGCGTCGGTCTCGGACGTGCCGGCGATCCCGCCCTGCTCGCGGAAGCTGCCCTTGTCGACCAGCGCGTCGATGCGCTCGCGCACGGTGAGGCGACCGCGCGCGTGCTGCTTGGCGATCGCCGCCGCACCGCCCAGCTCGGCGGCCACCGCGCGGCGCTTGCGCAGCTCGTCGACTTCGCGCTCCCAGCTCATCGTGGCCGGCATTCTACCGCCTTGCTCTACCAACTTCGCTCGGCTGCGCCTCGCTGCGCGCGGCCTCCTGCTGGCCTTCGCTCGCCTTCGGCTCGCTGCGCGCGACTTGCGGCGCTTGCTCCACTCCGGCGCCGCGTGCACCATCGCGCAATGAAGCCGCTCGACGGCATCCGCGTGATCGACGCGAGCCGGATCGTCTCCGGGCCCGTGTGCGCGTGGCTGCTCGCATCGCTCGGCGCCGAGGTGATCCGCGTCGAGGCGCCCGGTGGCGACGTGACCTGGCAGGCGCCGCCGTGGATCGGGCCCGACGGCGTACACCGCGGCGCGCGCGGTGAGCGCGATCTCGGCCTCTCGCCGCTGCGGCGCGGGCGGGGCAAGCGCAGCGTCGTGCTCGACCTCAAGACGGCGGCGGGCCTCGACGTGTTCCGCCGCCTGCTCGCCGCGAGCGACGTGCTGGTCGAGAACTTCGTGCCGGGCGCGCTCGCGCGGCTCGGCCTCGACGACACCGCACTCGAGCGCCTCCATCCCGGCCTCGTGCACTGCAGCATCACCGGCTACGGGCACGACGGCCCGTACGCAGATCGTTCGAGCCTCGACCTGGTGGTGCAGGCGATGTCCGGCCTGATGGCAAAGACCGGCTTCCCCGACGGCCCGCCGACCAAGGTGGGCGCCACGGTCGGCGATCAGCTGCCCGCGATCTACGCCGCGCTCGGCGTGGTGGCGGCGTTGCGCCAGCGCGACCGCGACGGCCGCGGCCAGAAGGTGGACGTCGCGATGCTCGACGCGCTGGTGAGCCTGTTGTGGGACGAACCGCTCGACGAGTATGCACGCCAGGGCGTCCCGGAGCGCGTCGGCAACGGCGACCCACGCGGCGCGCCGCTCGACGTGTTCCGCACCGCCGATGGCTGGGCGGCGGTGGTGGTGACGAGCCAGGCCCAGTGGGAGGCGATGACGAAGGTGATCGGGCGCCCCGAGCTCGCCGCGCGTTATTCGTCGCCCGCCGATCGCGTGCGCGAGCGCGCTGCGGTGAACTCCGAGGTCGCGAAATGGTGCGTTCAGCGGCCCACCGACGAGGTCGTGGCGCGCCTCCTCGCGATCGAGGTGCCGGTCGGCCCGGTGCGCGGCGCGTTCGACGCACCCAGCGATCCTCAGGTGCGACACCGCGGCACGTTGGTTCCGCTGCGGCATCCCGATCGCGCGGAGCCGAGCGGCTACGTCGGCGCCGCGTTTCCGGTGCGCCTGTCGCGCGCCGACACGAGCACCGCGCCCGCCGAGCCGCTCGGCGCGAGCACCGAGCACGTGCTGCGCGACGTGCTCGGCCTCGGCGACGCGGAGCTCGCGGCTCTGCGCGAGCTCGGTGCGCTCGGGTAGGATCGACCCCAGCGGGGATGGTTCCCAACCTATTGAAACGGCGATTGACACGGCGGCGCCGCACCGGCTAAGGTGCGAATCTGACGACCCGTCAGATGCCGATGTCTGCCCCCGGAGGACCCCATGCGCGAGTACCGACTCATCGACGCCGACTGCCACGTCGTCGAGCCGCCCCATATCTGGGAGCGCTGGCTGCCCAAGCAGTTCATGGATCGCGCGCCGCGCCTGGTAAAGGACGAAGAGGGCGGGGACGCGTGGGAGTTCGTGCCGGGCGGGCCGCTGATGTACATCGGCCTCGTCGCGACGCCGGGCATGCGCTTCGAGGACATCAAGTGGAAGGGCTACACCTACGACACCGTCCGCAAGGGCTGCTGGGACGGGAAGGCGAGGCTCGAGGACCTCGACTTCGACGGCGTCGACGCCGAGTTCATCTATCCGTCGCAGCGCACGATGTACTCCTTCATGGGCAACGCCGACCGCGACTACCACCGCGCCGGTGTGCGCGCGTACAACGACTTCATGGCCCAGGAGTTCTGCGCGGCCGATCCGGAGCGCCTGTTCTTCCTCGCCCAGACGCCAAACCTCGGCGTGAAGGAGGGCATCGCCGAGCTCGAGCGCTGCAGGGAGATGGGCGCGCGCGGCTGCATCATCACCGCGTGGCCGGCCGGCGGCGACGACCTCACCACCGCCGACGACGAGTTCTTCCGCGCCGCGACCGACCTCGAGATGCCGGTCTCGATCCACATCAACATCCAGCGCAAGCGCAATCCGAAGGTCACGCTCGAGGGCCCGGCCGCGATCGCGACGATGGCGCTCTCGGGCATGATGGCGTTCCCGCCGATCATGTTCGAGCTGATCATGAGCGGCCTGTTCGACCGGATCCCGAAGCTCCAGATCATCGGCGTCGAGACCGAGATCGGCTGGATCCCCGAGGCGCTCGAGCAGGTCGACAACTTCTACTGGCGCAACCGCGCGCACACCGGCATCAACATCAAGCACCTGCCGAGCCACTATTTCCGGAACAACTTCACGTGCACGTTCATCCAGGACCGCACCGGCATCATCAACCGGCACGCGATCGGGATCCGCAACATCGCGTGGTCGACCGACTACCCGCACCACGGCTGCGACTGGCCGTACAGCCGCAAGATCGTCGCAGAGACGATGGGCGATGTGCCCGCGAGCGAGCGCTACTGGATCCTGGCCGGCAACATGGTGGAGCTGTACGGCCTGCCGCAGAGCCTCGTGCCGCCGCGGTAGATCGAGTAACCACTCGCTCCTTCCGCATCGTAGATCCAACGGGCTAGCTTCCCGCCGTGCCCAAACACGTCGGCATTCTGACGAGCGGCGGCGATTGTCCGGGGCTGAATGCAGCGCTGCGCGGGTTCGGCAGGGCGGCGATCCAGCGCTTCGGGATGGACGTGGTCGGCTTCCTCGACGGCTTCCGCGGCGTGGTGCGCGACCGCACGATGAAGCTCGACCTGGCGTCGCTGTCGGGGAGCCTGACCGACGGCGGCACGATCCTCGGCACCAGCCGCGACAAGCCGCACAAGATGCCGGTCGGCGGCAAGGTGCTCGACATGACCGATGCGGTCGTCGAGACCTATCACAAGCACCGGCTCGACTGCCTGGTGTGCATCGGCGGCGGCGGCACGCAGAAGAACGCGCTGCGGCTGCGCAAGGCGGGCCTCAACGTCGTCACGCTGCCGAAGACGATCGACAACGACGTCGCGCAGAC
>CAZPNB010000148.1:0-13768 GCA_964587305.1 uncultured Spirochaetales bacterium
GGGAGCCCGAGCCGGCGCACGACGCGCAGATAGCGCTCGATCATCGAGATCGGCACGCGGCGGCCGTGCTCGCGCGGCGGCTCGATCGGGTCGGTGAGCAGGAAGCGCCGCAGCGCGTCGCGGGCATAGCCCAGCCGGAGCGGGATGCGCGCGGCGAACGCGTCGAGGGCCGCGCGCGCGGAGTCGGGCAGGATCACCGCTGCATCGAAGCGATCGGCGCGCAGCGCGCCCGCGCGGGCGGCGAGATCGCGCAGCCTGCGACCGCGGTAGGGCAGGAACGCGTCGAAGCTGCGGTTCCCGCGCAGGAGCCCCTCGTGATGCGGAAGCCCCAGCACGGCGATCTCGGCGTCCGGCAGACCGCGTCGCAGCGCGCGCAGCGCCGGCGTCGCCATTACCGCGTCGCCGAGCGGGTTCGGCAGCCGCACCAGGACGCGCTGGAGACCGGTCACCAGGGGCCTACAGGAAGAAATCGAAGCGCTCGTCGCCGGGCTCGATCTCGACCGTGTCGCGCGGGTCCTCGATCATCTTCTCGAGCCACCAGTTGACGCCGTTATAGAGGCAGGTGACCTCGCGGCACTCGTGGCTCGCGTCGAAGCGGTCCATCAGATCGGTGAGCTGGCCGCCGGTGAGATTCGCCATCGCGCTGTCGGCGTAGGCGTCGGCGCCGCCGACGCGCGCCTTCTCGACGCCGCGGTGCGCCGGGCAATTGAACGTGCCCATCGGGGTGAGCACCTGGCGCAGCGCCTGCATGTGACACACACGCGGCTGGTGCGTGAACTCGCGCCAGCTTCCCTCTTCGAGCACGCGCAGGTTGGTGCTCACCCGCACCTTGAACTCGGGAGTCTCCAGCTCCTTGGCCTTGTCCACCTCGGCGCGGATCCGCGCGACGACGCGCTCGAGATCCTCGGCGGCCCGGGGGTCCATGACCTCGGCGCCACCGGCGCCGCGCTCGAGCACCGGCTTGAGCGCGATGTAGTCGAATCCGGACCTCCGCGCCCGCTCGGTGGCCATCACCACCTCGTGGATGTTCTCCTGGATCGCGACGTCGTCGCGGGACGCGCCGCCCCAGACGATGATGTAGGAGAAGCCGAGCTGAAACTGCTCGTTGCGCTGCTTGATCTTCGGGATCCAGTCGCAGATCTCGTCGAGCGTGAGCGACTTCTTCACCGGCTTGTGCATCGCGCGGAACAGCTCGTTACTGCCCGCGTCGAGCGAGAGCCGCACCCAGTCCTTCTCTTCGAGCACGTCGGCGATCTCGAGCAGCTTGTCGCCGCGGCTGCCGTTCGAGACCACCGCGATCTGGAGATCGAGGTCCTTGAGGAAGCGGACGAAGTCGGAGAAGCCCGGATAGATCGTCGGCTCTCCGCCGCCGATCAGGATCACCGAGCGCAGACCGCGTTCGACCATCGTGATGATCGACGAGCGCAGCGTCTCCTCGTCGTGGCGGTGCTTGGTGTTGAGGATGTCCCAGTCGATGCAGTGATCGCAGCGGTAGTTGCAGGCCGTCGTCAGATCGAGGTTGATCGAGATCGGTGCGATCGGCGGCGGCTCGGGGTCGGGCTGCCCGTTCGCGCGCGCGTGGCGCAGGTCTTTGCGCCAACGGACGTAGGTCGAAAGGTGCTGGTGCAGCGACGGCTGGCGCAGCTTGCCGGTGAAATCGTGAATCGACTCGGTCACGGCGCCTCCGGTTGGACGTAGAAACGGGCCAGCTCTGCCAAGAGCCCCATGCGCTGCTCGATGTCGCGTGCTCGGGAGCTTCGATCGGCTTCGTCCGGCGCGCGCAGGCGCCCTACGAAGTCCGCGACCAGGGTGGTCAGGGGGTCGTCCATCGGAACGACTCGGTCGGAGGCCGCGAAAGATAGCCGGTAGCTCTCCGGGGCCACCACATCCACCACACGCCGCGCCGCGCGGCCGTCGATCGCGATCGAGGCGTGGCGGGGCAGGGCCTCGGAACGCGAGAGCGCGACCTCCACGGCGCAGGGCTCTGCCCCGGATCGGTAGAGAAATCGGATGGTTAGTGGCGCAGCGCGACCCGTGCCGGGGTCGACCTCGAGCTGGTCCACCTCGGGCGCGTCGCCGGGCAGCAGCGCCTGGAGCAGCGAGAGCGGATGCGAGAGGGAATCGCCCAGAGCTTGGAGCCCGTGCGACGCTGGCTGGAGCTCCATCCGGAACCGGAGCGGCGGCGACGCGAGGGCCCCCGGGTGCAGGCGCTCGAACGCGGGCAGCACGAAGGGCCACTGACAGTTCTCGTAGAGCAGGATGCTGCGGCTTGCGAAGGCCTCGACGATCTCTTCAGCGCGCGTCTCCAGAGCCGGCGCTCCCCAGACCAGCGGCTTCTCGCACAGCACCGCCAGGCCGTGGCGCGCGGCGCGCCACAGATATTCGGCGTGGGACTCGGCGGGGGAGAGGATCGCGAGTGCGTCGAGCGCCTCGCGATCGAGCATCCGCTCGGCGTCGACGTAGCCGCGTGGCGACACTCCTGCATGTCGCTCGATCTCCGCGAGCGCCGGCGCGATCGAGTGCTCCGACGTCACCAGGAAGCACGGCACGACCGCGCCGGCGGCGACCAGGTCGCGAGCGACGAACGGGCCGAGGCCCTGGCGCACGCGGCGCGCGCCGATGATCCCCACGCGCGGTGAGCTCACGACTCCCCTCGCCCAGTAGCTCCGGCCTCGGCCAGGATCTCCCGGTACAGCGCTTCGTAGGCGGAGACCATCTGCTCGGCCAGGAAGTGTTCCGCCACGCGCTTCGCTCCGGCGGAGCCCAGGCGCTGCGCCAGCTCGGGGTCGCCCTGCAGCCGTTCGAGGGCGGCCGCGAGCGCCGCCGCGTCTCCGGGCGCGACCAGCAGGCCGGTCTCTTCGGAAACGACGGTTTCGGCGAGCCCGCCGACAGCCGACGCGACCACCGGTCGGCCGCGCGCCATCGCCTCGAGCGCAGCCACGCCCAGGCCCTCCTGGCGCGACGGCAGCACGAACACGTCGCAGGCTTCGAGCAGATCGGGCACGTCGTTGCGGTGCCCGAGGAAGTGGGTGCGCTCGGCGACACCCAGCCGTGCTGCCGCCGCCTCCAGCCGGGCGCGCTCGGGTCCGTCGCCGGCGATCCACAGCACGCTGCGCGCCGCCGGGTCGAGCCGCGCGATCGCCTCGAGCAGCACGTCGACGCCCTTGCGCCGCACGAGGTTCGCGGCGACCAGCACGCAGCGGGTCTCCTCTGCCAGGCCGAGCCGCTCGCGCAGCGCAGCGCGCGGCGCGCCGGGCCGAAGCCGCTCGGGATCGACGGCGCTCCAGATCAGTCGGATCCGCTGCGCGGGGACCCCGGCAGCGAGCAGTCGTCGCTCCACCGCGGGCGAGATCGCCACCGCGCGTCGCAAGAGATGCCGATACAGCCAGCGAGTTCGAAACGAGCGCTTCACGCGCCGATCCATGCGCCGCGTGGAGAGCGCCGGGACGCCCGTCCAGCGCGCGGCGAGACCGCCGAGCCAGTTCGCGCGACCGGTGTGGCAGTGCACGAGTGCCGGCGGCTCGCGGCGCAGCGCGGCGGCGATCCGCCGCGCCGCACCGAACGAGAGGTCGTTTCGCATCGCGACGCAGACGGCGGTGAAGCCGCGGTTGCGCGCCTCGCGTTCGGCACCGCTGTCAGGCGGGCAGATCAGCAGATTCGCGTGTCCTCGCGACCGCAGGCCTTCCATCAGCAGGAATACCTGCGCTTCCCCGCCCGAGAAGCCGCTCTCGCCGGTGACGTGAGCGATCCGCAGGGCCGGGCTCTTCACGCGCCGCGGCAGAGCGCTCGCAGCGCGTCGGGTCCGAGCGAGTACGCCTCGGCGCAGAACTGGCAGCGCACTTCGAGGGCCTCGCCGGCGCTTGCGGAGCGCGCGATCTCCTCCGCGCCGAGCAGCCGCACCGCTGTGGCCACGCGCTCCGCGTCGCAGCCGCAGTGGAAGTCGACGTCGCTCTCGGTGTGCTCGCGAGCGCCGAGCCCGTCGAGCAGTCGCTCCACCAGTCCGCTCGCGTCGCAGCCGCTTGCCACCAGCTCCGACGGCAGCGACGTCGCGCGGACGTTCTGCTCGGCGCGCCGGGTCTCCTCCGCGCTGGCGCCCGGCAGCGCGTGGACAAGGAAGCCCGCGGCCGCGGCGACGTCCGCACCGCTCCCTTCCTGCACGCCGAGCGCCACCGCGGTGTGGCTCTGCTCGCTCTCGGCGAGGTAGTGGGTCAGGTCCTGGGCGATCGTGCCGGAGACGATCTGAACCACGCCCGTGTAGGGCTGCTGGCCCGGCCGCTGGCGCACGACCGTCAGCACGCCGGGTCCGACGGCGTTTTGCACGTCGAGCTCGCCGTCCACGCGCGGCGGGTGCGCGCTCGGGCGCACCACGTAGCCGCGCGCGTGACCGGCGTCGTCTGCGAGCGCGACCACGCCGCGCAGCGGGCCGTCGCCGCGAAACTGGATCTGCACGCTCTCGCCGCCCTTCCCGCCGGCCGCGAGCAGCAGCGCGCCCAGCAGCGTCCGGCCCAGCGCGGTCGTCGCGGTCGGCGAGGTCTGGTGACGGCGCGCGGCTTCACTCACCAGGCGCGTGCCGACGATCGCCCGCACGGCGATCCCACCGTCGCGGGAGAGGGTCCGCACCAGCCGATCGGGTGCGCGGCTCTCGGGCTTCACGGGACCTCACTTCAGAATAGATTCGACACCAGCTCGGCTCCCCCGACGCAGTTCCCGGTCAGGCTGCCCAGCGTCGTCAGCAGGAACACGAGAAAGATCCGGAGCAGGCGGTTGCGCCACCAGCGGGGGAGCGAACCGATGTCGTCGGCGACCTGCTCGAACTCGCGTACGACCGGCGGCACGAGATAGGCCTGCAGCAGCGCGAGCACGTGGCCGGCGCCGATCACCGGCGACAGGATGGTGATCGGAGCGACCCCGAACGACGAGACGATGATCAGCGGGTGCGCGAGCGAGATCAGCGCGCCGACCGCCGTCAGCCCGCCGGTCGCGGCGATCCAGTACAGCAGGTTCTCGCCCGCGACCGACGCGCCGTGGCGCAGGCCGATCCAGACGAACCCGGCGAGCAGGATGCCCGGCACCCCCCACCCGACCCATTTCCAGATCGCCGACACCGGCGGAATCTGGCTGATCGCGTCGAGATCGACCGCACGACGCGCGAGCAGCGCGCCGCGGATCCCCGCTACGTGACCGGCTCCCACCACGGCGACGATGCGCTCCCCTTCGGCGGCGAGGATCTTGTGCGAGAGATACGCGTCCCGCTCGTCGATCAACGTGGTCTTCACGGCCGGTAGCTCTTCGCCGAGCTCGCGCATCAGCTCCGAGATCACGTCCTGGTTCCGGATCCGCCGCAGCTCGTCCTCGTCGAGTTCGGGGCGGTCGATCACGCTCGCCAGCAGCACCGCGAGCAGCTTGGACTTGTTCCATAGCGACATCGACCCCCAGGCGCGCCGCAGCGTGACGCGCACGTCGCGATCGCACAGCGCCACCGGGATGCCGAGCCGTTCGGCCACGCGCGCGGCTTCGAGCAGCTCGGCTCCGGGCACCACTCCGAGCGCGCCGCCGAGCTTCTTCTGGTAGGACGCCAGCACGAGGTTGGCGAGCAGCGGCGCGAGCTGCCGCTGGCGGATCACCTGCCGCAGGTCGAGATTCTCCCAGCGCTGCCGGTGCGACAGGGCCTCGAAGCGCTGCGCGTCCAGCTCGATGCAGACGCAGTCGGGGCGCTCCTTCTCGATCACCTCGCGCACCAGATCGGCCGACTCGCGTGAGACGTGCGCGGTGCCGACCAGCACGAACTCGCGTCCGTCGACCTCGAGGACGTGGACGTCCGGCGGGTAGTCGCGCACGCGCGCAGGTGCGGGTTCGGTGCCGTCGCCCGGAGCAGCCATCGAGGGGCCACGCTAGCTCACGGCGGTGCCGGGGCGACCGCGATCGGCCCCCACTCGCGGGCGGTTTCTGCTCATGAGCTGCGCTGGACTTGCCGATGGGAGGGGGGCCATGTCTGCGCGGAACACTCCGGGTATCGACGTTTCGAAGGAAGAGGAGCGCTACCTGCGCCGGGCCTTCCGGCGCTTCGCGCTGCCCTATGTGCTGGTCTTCGGAGCGGTGGCCTGGGTCGCTGCGACCGCCGTCTCGAGCGACGGCCCGACCGGGTCGCCGAAGGAGATGTCCGAGCTGCACGACGGGCTCTCGGCGCAGAAGCAAGCGATCGCGGCGCTCGAGGCCCGCGTCGAGCAGGTCGGCGGGGAGCTGGAGAAGGCCGGGCGGCGCATGGGCGCGCTCGAGACCCAGAAGCCGAGACGCGCCCCGACGATCGACACGTCTGCGCTCGAGCGCGATCTGCGCGACGCCGCCCGCCGTGTCGCGCAGCTCGAGAAGCGCATGTCGAATGATGCTGCCCCCGCCAGCGAGCGAATCGACGCGCTCGCCGCGCGCATGCGGCGCATCGAAGACTCCGCACGCCAGGCATCGGCAGCCGCGACCGCCACACCCGTTCCGGCTGCGCCGGCTCCCGCTGCGCCGGCTCCGGCTGCACCGGCTCCCGCCGACCCGACGCCCGCATCGGCGCGCTAGTCCGATCTCTGCGCGACTCCCCGCGGGAGCAGGCTTGCATAGGCGCGTCCCACCCCTAGCCTACGCAGCCGGGGCCGCGGTATCGGCTCGGGCCCCAAGGAGAACGGCGCCATGAAACGGGTCTTCCTCTTCCTCGCGACGAACTTTGCGATCCTGATCGTCCTCGCGATCAGCGCAAACCTGCTCGAGGGCTTCCTCGGCGCGCAGGGCATCCAGTTCCAGAACCAAGAGCTGCTCGTGTTCGCATTCGTCTTCGGCATGGGAGGCAGCTTTCTCTCGCTCTTGATCTCGAAGTGGATGGCGATCCGCGCCACCGGCGCCCATGTGATCGTCGAGCCGCGCAACGACACCGAGTCGTGGCTGCTGCAGACGGTTGCGCACCAGGCCCAGGCCGCCGGCATCGGCGTGCCGCAGGTCGCGATCTTCCCGTCCGATTCGCCCAATGCGTTCGCGACCGGCGCCCGGCGCGACAAAGCGCTCGTCGCAGTCAGCACGGGTCTCCTCGAACGCATGAAGCGGCCGGAGGTCGAGGCGGTGCTCGGCCATGAGGTGAGCCACATCGCCAACGGCGACATGATCACGCTGGCGCTGATTCAGGGCGTGCTCAACACGTTCGTGATCCTGCTGTCGCGCGTGATCGGCGGCTTCGTCGACCGCGTGATCCTCCGCAACGAGGGGAGAGGCCACGGCGCCGGCTACCTCGTCACGGTGATCGCCGCGCAGATCCTGCTCGGCATCTTGGCCAGCACCATCGTGTACTGGTTCTCGCGGCGTCGCGAGTTCCGCGCAGACGCAGGCGGCGCCAGCCTCGCCGGTCGCAACGCGATGATCGGTGCACTGCGGCGCTTAGCGCAGGTGACCGACCCGCAGCCATTGCCCGAGCAGATCCGGGCGTTCGGCATCAGCGGCTCCGGGGGTTTCATGCGGCTGTTCATGAGCCACCCGCCGATCGAAGAGCGGATCGCGGCGCTCGAGCGCGGCGACGCCTGAGCAAGCGGTCTTTCCGCGCGCAGCGAGCCGCAGGCGAGCGAAGATCGAACGGTCAGGGCCCCGCGATCGACGCGATGCCGGAGATCACCAGGCGCACCAGCTCGCTCTGCCGGCTGGTGTGGGTCTTGGCGAAGACCTGCTTCAGCTGACTGCGCGCGGTGTTCATCGTCACGCCGCGCGCAAGGGCCGCCTCGTCGAGCGAGCTCCCCTGACACAGCAGCTCGACGAGCTGTGTCTCGGCCTCGGTCAGACCGTAGAGCTCGCGCAGCGCTTCGCGCCGGCGCAGCACGCCGCTCTCGAGGTCCGACACGTAGAGGACCGCGACGGCGTCGGCGAGCGTGGGCTCGCCGGTATGCGGGCGCAGCGGGCCCACTATTACCGGGAACGGGCGGCTACCGGAAGGCCGGCCCACCGACAGGATGGCGCTCTCGATCAGGCGACCCGCCACCGCAGCCGCCACCGCTCCCGCGATCGCGCGCCGCAGCGCGACGTCGTCGGACGCGCTGGCCGCGCGCAGCGTGTTGCCGTCGAGTACCAGTCCGTCGTCGCGGGCGAAGATCTGCTGCGCGCCGCGATTGGCGAGCAGCACGTGGCCGTGCGCGTCGAGCAGCACGACCCCGGTCGGAAAGCGATCGATCGCATCGGCCAGCGCTTCGTGGCGGCGCATCGCGGCGAGCAGACGCAATCCCATCGCGAGGTGGGGCGCGAGCATGTCACCGAACTCGAGATGCTCCTGGCTGAACGGTCCGGTCGCGGCAGTGGCGAAGATCGCGAGTCCGGAAGCGGGGCGTCCGGCGTCGAGCGCGATCGTGTGCCCGATCGGCGCGTGCGGACCCAGCCCCTGCGGCACCATCCAATCGCGGTAGAAGTCGCTCTCGCGCAGGCGCTCGTCCGGGATCACCTCGCTCGTGAGCCCGAAGCGGCCGACGAAGTCGCGCCGGCGGCCCTCCTCCCACGGAAGTCCCCGCAGCGCGTAGGCGGGAAAGCGTTCGAGGAACTCACCGCGGAATCCGTCTGAAGCGAAGACGACCTCGGAAAGCGGAAAGCCGGGCAGCTGCAGCGCAAACCCGACCGGCGCGCCGCTGAACGCCTCGGACAGAGCCTGCACGAAGCCCTGCCAGCACGAGGGATCGAGGGCTGCCTCGTAGATCCGCTGGATCAGGGGAAGGGCGAGGGATCGGTCCACCGGCTGCCACCGGGGTGATTGGATCTGAGCAGCTTATCCCGAATGAAAGAGGCCCGCTCCGGAGAGAGCGGGCCCCGAGGACCAATCAGCGATGTGCTGTGCGCAAGTGACTGGAGTCGTGATTGTCCTCAACCGAGGAGAAGCCAGTGGGGCCGTTGGGCACTGTGACACCGGCGATCCCTCTTCCACCGATGCCACCGACCCCACCAGGTCCGCCACCACTATCGTGGCGAAGGCGCGCGCGGGATACCTCACCCATTTGGGGGCTAATTCAAAAAGAAAATCAGTTATTTAGGGGCTTGCTCGACCTGCTGTCGCCCGCGGGATGTCTGGGGTTACTCGGCGAGCTCGCGCAGCGGCGGGCAGGTGCACACCAGGTTCCGATCGCCGTACGCGTTGTCGATCCGACCGACCGGCGGCCAGTACTTGTGCTCGAGTAGCCAGGGAGCCGGCCACGCGGCCTGCCGCCGCGAGTAGGGGTGGCTCCACGAATCGGTGCAGACGGCGTGCGCGGTATGGGGCGCATTGCGCAGCGGGTTGTCCTCGGGGTCGAACGCTCCAGTCTCGACGGCGCGGATCTCCTCCCGGATCGCGATCAGCGCGTCACACAGCCGATCGAGCTCGGCGCGCGGCTCGCTCTCGGTCGGCTCGATCATCAGCGTGCCCGGCACTGGGAAGCTCATCGTCGGGGCATGGAACCCGTAGTCCATCAGCCGCTTCGCGATGTCTTCGACGCGGACGCCGGCACTGCGCTCGAACGGGCGGCAGTCGATGATGAACTCGTGTGCCAGTCGCCCGCCCGGACCGGCGTAGAGCACGTCGTAGTGCGCGCGCAGGCGCGCGGCCATGTAGTTGGCGTTGAGGATCGCGATCCGGGTCGCCTCGGTCAGGCCCTCGGCGCCCATCATCGCGATATACACCCAGCTGATCGGCAGGATGCTCGGGCTCCCGTACGGCGCGGCCGACACCGGACCCTCGCCGTGCACCGGGTCGCCGGGCAGGAACGGCTCGAGATGCTTGGCCGCCGCGATCGGCCCCATGCCGGGGCCGCCGCCGCCGTGGGGAATGCAGAAGGTCTTGTGCAGATTCAGGTGACACACGTCGGCACCGATCTGCGCCGGCGACGTGAGCCCCACCTGGGCGTTCATGTTCGCGCCGTCCAGATAGACCTGCCCGCCGTGGCGGTGAACGACCAGGCAGACCTCCCGCACCTGCGCGTCGAACACGCCGTGGGTCGACGGGTAGGTGATCATCAGCGCGGCCAGGCTGTGCGCGTGCTCGGTGCAGCGCGCGCGCAGATCTCCGAGATCGACGTTGCCGGCGTCGTCGCAGCGGACCGCCACGACGCGGAACCCGGCGATCACCGCGCTGGCGGCGTTGGTGCCGTGCGCGGAGACCGGGATCAGGCACACGTCGCGGTGCGCGTCGCCGCGCGACGCGTGGAAGCGGCGGATCGCGAGCAGCCCCGCGTACTCGCCCTGCGAGCCCGCATTGGGCTGCAGCGAGACGGCCGGCAGGCCGGTGATCTCGGCGAGCCAGGTCTCGAGCTCCTGCAGCATCGCCGCGGTGCCGGCCACCTGATCGGCCGGCGCGTACGGGTGCAGCCTCGACAGCTCGGGCCAGGTGACCGGCAGCATCTCGGTCGTCGCGTTGAGCTTCATCGTGCACGAGCCGAGCGGGATCATCGACGTGGTGAGCGACAGGTCGCGCGCCTCCAGCCGGTGCAGGTAGCGCAGCATCTCGTGCTCACCGTGATGCGCGTGGAACACCGGATGCGCGAGGATCGCGCCGGTGCGCTCGAGCGCGCGGGGCAGGGGTGCTTTGGCCGCTGCGACGAGGTCGTCGATCGCCGGCGCCGTGGCTCCGCCGCCAAACGACGCGAGGATCCGTTCGACGTCGGCGCGGGTGGTGGTCTCGTCGAGCGCCACACCCACGCTGTCGTCGCCGAAGTCGCGCAGGTTGAAGCCGCGCTCGGCCGCGGCTGCGATCACCTCTTTCGCGCTCACTCCACCGGGCACGACGCGCAGCGTGTCGAAGAACGCGGCGTCGCCGAGCTCGTGGCCCATCCGCCGCAGGCCCTCGGCGAGCACGCAGGCGAGACCGCGCACGCGCCGCGCGATCCGGCGCAGCCCGTCGGGCCCGTGGTACACCGCGTACATGCCGGCCATGATCGCGAGCAGCACCTGGGCGGTGCAGATGTTGCTGGTGGCCTTGTCGCGCCGGATGTGCTGTTCGCGCGTCTGGATCGCGAGCCGATAGGCGGGTCGCCCGTGGACGTCACGCGATACACCCACCAGCCGCCCGGGTAGACGGCGCGCATGGAGATCGCGGGTCGCGAAGTAGGCGGCGTGGGGCCCCCCCGCGCCGAGCGGCACGCCGAATCGCTGCGTCGACCCCACCGCGACGTCGGCGCCGAGCTCGCCGGGCGACGCGATCAGCGTCAGCGCGAGCAGATCCGCCGCCACCACCACCAGCGCGCCGCCTCGCTGGACCCGCTCGATCACCGGACGCGGGTCGCGGAGACGTCCGTCGGTGGTCGGGTACTGCAAGAGCACCCCGCACAGGTCCATCCCCTCCGGGTCGGCCGCTTCCGGGGGACCGGTGTGGAGGGTGAGGCCCATCGATCCGGCGCGCGTGCGCACCACGCCGATCGTCTGCGGGTGACAGTCGTCGGCGACGAAGAAGCCGCGGCGCTGCTGGCGTCCGACGCCGAAACACAGCGCCATCGCTTCGGCGGCGGAGGTCGCCTCGTCGAGCAGCGACGCATTGGCGAGCGGCAGACCGGTCAGATCCGCCACCATCGTCTGGAAGTTCAGCAGCGCCTCCAGGCGACCCTGTGATATCTCCGCCTGGTAGGGTGTGTATTGCGTGTACCAGCCGGGATTCTCCAGCACGTTGCGCTGGATCACCGGCGGAACCAACGTGTCCGAGTACCCCATCCCGATGCAGCTCCGCAGCACCCGATTCCGGCTCGCGTGTCCCCGCAGACGCTCGAGCACCGCCGACTCTCCGAGCGGCGAAGCGAGGCCGGCGAGCCGCAGCGACGCGGGGCTGCGGATGTCCGCGGGAATCGTCTGCTCGACCAGCTCGTCGAGCGAGCGCACGCCGATCGAGGCGAGCATCGCGGCGACGTCGCTCTCGTCCGGGCCGAGATGGCGGCGCGCGAAGTCGTCCGAGGGCTCGAGGATCGAGCGCGCGTCGTCGTGGGGCGCCTCCGGCATCGCGGCAAAGGGATACCGGCTCGCGCCATGGGCCGCCATCGGCGCGGCGTTGCTGGTGGCCTGGGGCGCGCGACCCGACGCCGCGCGCGCCGCCGACGGGTCGGCCAGCGAGCGCGTCGTGGTATGCCTCGGCGACTCGCTCACCGAGGGATACGGTCTCGCTCCGGAGCAGGCATACCCGAGTCTCTTGGAACGAACGCTCCGCGGGCGCGGCCATGCGGTGCGCGTCGTAAACGCGGGCATCAGCGGATCGACCTCGGCGAGCGCGGTGTCGCGCCTGCGCTGGCAGCTGCGCAGCCGCCCCGACGTCGTGGTGATCGCGCTCGGCGGAAACGATGGACTGCGCGGTGTCGACGTTGCGGTGACCGAAGCGAACCTGTCCCGCGCGATCGAGCTGGCGCTGCAGAGCGGGGCGCGCGTGCTGCTGGCGGGCATGAAGCTCCCGCCCAACTACGGCCCCGAGTACACCGCGGCCTTCGAGGCCATATTCCCGGCGCTGGCCGCGAAGCACCGCATCGCGCGGCTTCCGTTCCTGCTCGAGGGCGTCGCTGCGAATCCCGATCTGAACCAGGCCGATGGCATCCATCCGAACGCTCGCGGCGCGGAGATCGTCGCGCGCAACGTGCTCGAGGCGCTGCTGCCGCTGCTCGCGGCAAGCCGTCCGGAGGCGCGCCGTTGATCCTCGAGGTGGAGGGCGTCCACAAGGCGTTCGCGTCGCCGGCCGGGCCGATCGAGGTGCTGCGCGGCGTGAACCTGTGCGTCGCCGACGGCGAGACGGTCGCGATCGTCGGCGAATCGGGCAGCGGGAAGTCGACGCTCTTGTCGCTGCTCGCCGGGCTCGACGTCCCCACCCGCGGCAGCGTGCGTATCGACGGCGCCGATCTCGGCGCGCTGACGGAAGCCGAGCTGGCGCGCTTCCGCGCTCGCCGCCTCGGCATCGTGTTCCAGCAGTTCCACCTGATGAGCGGCCTCACCGCGCTCGCGAACGTGAGCCTGCCGCTCGAGCTGCGGGGCGTCGCCGATGCCGACGCGCGCGCGCGCGAAGTGCTCGAGCAGGTCGGATTGACGAAGCGAGCGGAGCATCTGCCGTCGCGGCTGTCGGGCGGCGAGTGCCAGCGCGTCGCGATCGCCCGTGCGCTGGTGGTCGAGCCGGCGCTGCTGCTCGCCGACGAGCCTTCCGGCAGCCTCGACGCGGTGACGGGTGATGCGGTCGATCGGCTGCTGTTCGAGCTGGTCGAGCGGCGCGGGGCCACGCTGGTTCTCGTGACCCACAGCGACCGCCTCGCCGCGGCGTGTGACCGTTGTCTGAAGCTCGCTGACGGCACGCTGGTAGGCTGAAGTGGCCGTCGTGCTGCGGCTGGCGTGGCGGGAGATCCGGAATCATCCGCGCTTCGCCCTCTTTTTTGCGGTGAATCTCGCACTCGGGTTCGCGGGCTTCGTCGCGCTCGACGCGTTCGAGGAGTCGGTCGCCCGCGCGCTCACCGCGGGCTCCCAGTCCTATCTCGGCGCGGACGTCGCGGTCTCGTCGTCACGGCCGCTCAGCGCACAGGAGATCGCCGCGTTCGACGCGGAGGCTGGCGCCGACGCGCGCTCGGCGCGGGCGGTGGTCCTCTTCTCGATGGCCGGGTCCGGTGATCGCGCGCGCCTGGTGGAGCTGCGCGCGATCGACGCGGCCTTTCCGCTGTACGGCGAGATCGAGCTCGAAGGAGACGCATCGGTAGAGACTGCCATCGCGCGCCGAGCGCTGCGCGACGCGCCCGGAGCGTGGATCGATCCGCCGCTGCTCGCGCAGCTCGGCGTCGCGGTC
>CAZPNB010000149.1:0-5454 GCA_964587305.1 uncultured Spirochaetales bacterium
CCGTTCGAGGCGGCCGATCTGCTGCTCGAGGGCAGCCAGATGCTCTGTCGCGCGGGATGCCTCCTCGCGAACACTGCGCTCCGCCGCCGGATCGATCTCCTGGCGCAGGAGTCCGACGCGCACGCCGCGCGAGCGCAGCACGCGGCCCGTGTCCGCTTCGTCCAGACCGGCGGCGATTCGCAGAAGACTGGTCTTGCCGGCCCCGTTGCGGCCGATCAGACCGATGCGATCGCCGGGCGCAACGTGGAGATCCACGCCGCGGAACAGCACCCGCGCGCCGAAGCTGCGCGCCACGCCCTCGAGCCGGAGCAGCACGGGCGGGACGGTAGCGCCCGAGCGGACGGTCACGTCCGCTGACGAGGAGTCAACGACCCCAGCTCGGGCCATACACGGCGAGCCAGCCGCTCGCCGACGCCGCGCCGAGCATCAACAACGCCACCCGCGCCCGGCGCCCGGCGACACCCCACAGAGCCACCGCCGATGCGATGACGGCCAGCGTCTCGATCCCCGCGCCGAGCGCGCCGTGGTGCGCAGGGTCCCAGTAGGAGACCGGGCTCTGGTAGCGCCAGCTCGAGACCGGCCACAGGTGGTGATGCCCGTCCTCGCGGTGCACGAAGGCGTCGCCGAGACTATGCAGCAGCACGCTCGCGCACAGCCACGGGACGCGCGGGCGGCGCAGCGCAAGTGCCAGCACAGCGAGCGCGGCGAACAGCGGCGCCGAATGGAAGACGTCGAACAGCGTCTGCCAGAACGGCTCGAAGTAGGCCGTGCCCCAGATGTTCGCCTCACTCTGGTCGAGCACGATGCGTTGCCAGACGTAGAAGCCGAGCATCGGAGCGTCCGGCAGCAGCGCGCCGCCGGCGATCCAGCGCCGGGTGCGCGGCGGCGCCGCGCGCCCCAGCAATGCGAGGTTCACCACCAGATGAGAGGGTGTGTTCATCGGGGCGCTGGTGTCCCAGGCACCGGGAGAGCTTGCACCCTCGGAGCGATCGATGCATGCTCCGGCGCCTCGGAGGGCTGATGCCTCGCGCGCAGCGATCGCCGCGCTACGCATGGATCGAAGAGAACCGGAGCGCGCGCGGCGATTCCTTCGCTCGAGCGGTCGACGACGGACTCGGGAGCGAGCCGCGCTCCCTCCCCTGTCGCTTCTTCTACGACGCGGTGGGGTCGAGGCTCTTCGAGGCGATCTGTGAGCTGCCCGAGTACTACCTGACGCGAGCGGAGCACGAGATCCTCACGCGTCACGCGGACGCGATCGTCGAACGCTGCCCGACGCCGGTGACGCTCGCCGAGCTGGGCAGCGGCAGCTCGTCGAAGACCCGCATGCTGATCGAGGCGCTCCTGCGCCACCAGGGCAGGCTGCGCTATGTGCCCGTCGACATCTCGCACAGCATGCTCGACGAGGCCGCTCAGGCGCTGCTCGCGGACTACCGTGGCCTCGAGATCACGGCCATCGCGAGCGAGTACCGCGATGGTTTGCGACACCTCGGCAAGGAGACGCGCCTGCCGAAGCTGATCGCCTGGCTCGGATCGAACATCGGAAACTTTTCGCGCGACGAAGCACACCACTTCGTCGGCGGGATTCGCGATGCGATGGGCGCCGACGATCGACTCTTGCTCGGCGTCGATCTGCGCAAGGACGCCCGCGTGCTCGCGAGTGCCTACGACGACGCCCAGGGGGTGACGGCGCGCTTCAACAAGAACCTGCTCGCGCGCATCAACGGCGAGCTGGGTGGCCAATTCGATCTTGCCGACTGGAGTCATCGCGCGCGGGTCGTCGATGACGGGGGTCGCGTCGAGCTCGGCCTCGTCTGCCGGCGCGCGTGCGAAGTGCGCGTCGCGGCGCTCGACCGCAGCTTCCGCTTCGATCGCGGCGACTTCATCCACACCGAGGATTCGACCAAGTACTCGGAGCAAGAGGTGGCGTCGCTCGCGGACGCCGCATCGCTGCGGGTGGAGGAGTGCTGGCTCGATTCGGACCGGCGTTTCTGCGTCGCGTTGCTCGCGCCCTACTGAGGCCGCGGGCGCCGCCGGCTCGGTCCGGGCGAAGCGACCCCCAGAAAGGGAAAGACCCGGAGTTTGGAACCCCGGGCCTCCCTGGGAAGGGGATATTTTGCTGTCTGCCAGGGATGTGGCCACCCCGCCCGATCCGTGTCGAAGAAAGACCGAAAAATTCTTCGGAGAGGCATCGCCGTGCCCCGAGGGGTCACTCGTCGTAGTCCGGCTCGATCGAGACGGCCAGGTTGCCGTCCTCGAACTCGCCGGCGCCGATCACCACCTTGTGGTGGTTCGGGGCGCGGGCATCGAGCTTCACCGCGCCCTCGACGTCCACCGCCATCAGGACACCCCTGTCGTTCTTGTGCATCGGCCGCATCCGGACCTTGCGCCCGTCGGGAAGCCGAATCGTGCCGACTTGATCGACGCGCAGGTCGACCCGTTCCTCCTGGATGACGCGCATGCTCTTGTAGCGGAGCTGCTTCTTGAGCTTCGCATCGAGCTCGCGGGCTCGAGGGTCGACGCCACCCTTGCTGTTCGAGGTATGTACGACGATCACGTTGACGGGCACCCGGTCGTCGTTGGCGCGGGCTGCCTGTGCGCTCGCCGCGCCGGGGGCCACGACACTCACGAGGCCCGCGAGCGAGACGGTCAGCGCGACGAGGGCTCGGGCGCAGCTAGACCTTCCCACTTCCGCCTCCTCGGCGAGCGCCCTTCCCGGGGGCATCGAACACCCAGATGATCGTAGTATCGGACCCCGCCTCGAGCACCATGACGTCGCGCCCGCCGCTGTCGAGCCAGCGCACGACGCCGTCCGCACGCGGGACCTCGGGCTCGAGCCGGTCGAGGGCGAACACCGCCGCGAGCACCGCGGTCGCCGCGACCCCGGACCAGGCCAGCCAACTGAGCCCGCGCGGACCCGCTCTCGAGGCGCTCTCGGCGCGGCGGGCATCGGCGGCGGGCAGACGCAGCGCGATCGCGTCCCACAGGTCGGGGCCCGGCGCCTCGACGAGGCTGCCCCGCACCCATTCGCTGACACGGTTCAATGCCTCGAGCTCACGGCGCAGCGCGGGAGAGCGGCGCAGCCGGCGCTCGAACCGCCAGCGCGCGAATCCCGACAGCTCGCCATCGTGATACGCATGCAGCAGATCCGCGCGCGCGCCGGGCGTCGCCCGCTCTGCTGCCGTGCTGTGGATCGGGCCGCTCAACCCGCGTCTCCGGCCGTCTCGCCGTCAGGGGTGGCCTCGACGGCGCCGGTCGCGATCAGCGTCTCGCGCACGCGCCGGCGCGCGTAATGAAGGCGGCTCATCACCGTTCCCTTCGGGATATCCAAAGCCTGGGCGATCTCCTGGTAGGACAAACCATCGACCTCGCGCAGCACGAGGGTACGACGCGCGTCCTCGGGCAGGGATTCGATCGCCGCGGTAAGGGCGAGCCGCAGCTGGGTGCGGTGGTAGGCGCGCGCCGGATCCGCGAGCTCGGTCCCGACCGGCAATGGGGCGGCATCGGCGCCGGGTGCAACATCGTGCGAGATCTCGTCGTCCCACTCCACGTGCCGGCCCGAGCGGTCGCGACGCTTCATGTCGATGCATTGATTGAAGACGAGCCGATATAACCAGGTGTAGAAACCCGAACGGCCCTCGAAACGTTCGAGCCCCGCGTACGCCTTCAAGAACCCTTCCTGCACCGCGTCTCGCGCCCGTTCGCGATCGCGCAGGATGCGCAGGGCCAGACCGTGCACGCGGTCCTGATAGCGCTCGACCAGGATCCGGAACGCCTCGTGGTCGCCCTTGCGAGCGCGCTCGACCACCTCGGTGTCGGAAGGGCCCTCGACCGGCACGCGCAGATCCCCCCGGTCAGTGTGCCTCGCGCCAGTTGCGCCCGACGCCCACGTCCACTTGGAGCGGAACCCCAAGGGGCATCACCCCTTCCATCACCTCGCGCACCCGCGCGACGGTGACCTCGACTTCCCGGACCGGCACCTCGAGCACCAGCTCATCGTGCACTTGGAGGATCATGCGCGCCCGCGAATCCGCCTCGCGCAGCGCGGCGGCGACCGCCAGCATCGCGCATTTGATCAGGTCGGCGGCGGTCCCCTGCACGACCGTGTTGACCGCCATGCGCTCTGCCGCCTGTCGCAGCGCGCGATTCCGGGAGTTTAGATCGGGCAGCGGGCGGCGGCGGCCCAACAGCGTGCGGACGGCGCCTTCGCGCTTCGCGACCTCGATCGTCTCGTCGATGAAGCGGCGCACGCCCGGGTAGCGCGCGAAGTAGGTGTCGATCGTCTCCTGCGCCTCGGCGGTCGCGATACCGAGCTGGTTCGCCAAGCCGAACGACGAGAGTCCGTAGATGATCCCGAAGTTGATCGCCTTGGCGCGCGCGCGCAGATCGGCGGTGACGTGCTCGGGCGCGACCTCCCATACCTCTCCGGCCGTCTGGCGGTGGATGTCGTCGCCGCGGCGAAACGCCTCCGAGAGACCCTCATCCCGCGAGAAGTGCGCGAGAATGCGCAGCTCCACCTGCGAGTAGTCGGCCGACGCCAACACGCAACCCTCGGCGGGCACGAAGGCCTCCCGGATCCGGACGCCCTCGGCGGTGCGGATCGGGATGTTCTGCACGTTGGGATTCGTCGCCGACAAACGACCGGTGGCCGCGCCGAGCTGGTGATAGGTGGGATGAATGCGCCCGGTTCGGGGGTCGACCAGCGGCGGCAGCGCATCGACGTAGGTATTCACGAGCTTGGACAGGCGGCGATGAGCGAGGATCCGCTCGGGCAGCTCGTGCTTCGCGGCGAGCTGCTCGAGTACGCCCTCGTCGGTGGAGTAGCCGGTCTTCGTCTTCCTGATGACCGGAAGCTTGAGCTTCTCGAACAGGATCTCTTGGAGCTGCTTGGGCGACGAGATCAAGAACTCCTGTCCGGCCGAGGCGTAGATCTGCTTCTCGATCGCGCCGAGCTGGCCTTTGTACTCGCGGGAGAGATCGGCGAGCACGCCCTCATCGACGCGCACGCCGGCCCGCTCCATGCCCGCGAGCACCCCGGTGAGCGGCAGCTCGACGTCCTCGTAGAGTGCCGTGAGCCCGAGACCATCGAGGCGCTCGTGCAGCGGCGCCCGCAATGCAGCCACCGCCGCGACCCGCTCGCAGGCCCACTGCGCCAGCTCGGCAGCCGGGATGTCGCGAGCGGGAATCGCCTTGGCGCCGCGCCCGGCGAGGTCCTCCCAGGTCCGCACGGCGCGGCCGAGCAGCTGCGCCGCGAGCGCGCTCACACCCTGCGGCCCGGTGGCGTCCAGCAGGGGTCCCGCGAGCTCGACATCGAACCACGGCCCTGGCAGCTCGAGGCCCTGCTCCGCGAACAGCGCCTGGGTGCGTTTCGTATCGGCGCCGATCCAGGCAACGTCGCCCACGAGAACGGGTCCCAGCGCGCGACCCAGCGCCTCGAAGCTGATCCCGCCGGCGCCG
>CAZPNB010000150.1:0-3582 GCA_964587305.1 uncultured Spirochaetales bacterium
CAGAAAGCGCAGGCGGAAGAAGCGGAGTCGTCGATGATCATTAGGCCGTGACAGTCAAACACTGGCGATGGCTTCGCTCGCGTCGGTGACACCGGCTCTGTCAAACCGTACAAAGATTTTGTACAATCTCACGAAGGTGATTCATGACGCACAAGAAATTGAACGTTAGCGAAGCCAGACGGCAATTTAGTCGTTTGATTGGCGGGGTCGGGAGGAGTTGAGGGTCAGACTTTTATATCATGACTATCTTAGAAGAAAGTATGGAAATAAAAGTCTGATTCTGCTGAAAAACCCCTAGGAATGCTTCGACGGGCTCAGCATGAACGGAAAATCTCCAACAATTTCAGGCGCCCCTCCGTTCGTCCTGAGGCTCTCGAAGGATGAACGGAGGGTTTTTCAGCAGCATCAAAGTCTAACCCCTGACCCTGACCTATAATCGCTAAACCGGTGCGTCGTCAATCGCACAAAATCGCGTAAATGTTTGGTGAAATTTGGAAAAGTTGGAAAAGGCTAGGGCTAACCCCGTGGTGAAACCGCGCCGATCGAAAGTAATTAAGGAAGATCGGTTTTCTGATAGAAGAAAAGGCAGCCTCCTATGGACGGCGATAGTCACCGTCGAATCTGACGTTTCAAGAATTCCCGACACCGGGAAATTGCCCCCTCCGAGTCTGTCCTTGAACACTTGAACCTTGAATTTTGAACGTACCGCGGTTTTAAACGGCTTGAACGGAGCGCAGCCGTATAACGATAAATCCGCTCATGGTGAGCTTGTCGAACCATTGGAACGGCTGGAACAATAACAATAGCTCCCGCCCGCGTAAGTTAATCCCCTTGTCAGAGCGCCGGTGATTCCAGTAAAGTAACGCTAATTTCGGCCGAGTTGCCCCCGCGCAATTAAACGTTTTGAACGAAGCTCAGCGGTTGGACGGCTTGACCTTTTGACCGCGCGTCAAACTCGAATAGCGCCGCATCATCGCGTCGAAACTTGTCCCGAAAGCGTGCCAAGCAAAAAATTCTCTTAACTCATGGCCGTCAAGAAGTCTGAACTCTATTCCTCCCTCTGGGCAAGCTGCGACGAGTTGCGCGGCGGCATGGACGCTTCGCAGTACAAGGACTACGTGCTCGTCTTGCTGTTCGTGAAATACGTTTCGGACAAGTACGCCGGTCAAAAAGACGCGCTTCTCGACGTGCCCAAAGGCGGCGGCTTCGCCGACATGGTGGCGGCCAAGGGCGACAAAGAGATCGGCGACAAGATGAACAAGATCATCGCCAAACTCGCCGACGCCAACGATCTCAAGGGCGTGATCGATGTCGCCGACTTCAACAACGATGATAAACTTGGCAAGGGCAAGGAGATGGTCGACCGCCTTTCCAACCTAGTCGGCATCTTCGACAATCCAGCGCTCGATTTTCGCGGCAACCGCGCCGAGGGCGATGATATTCTAGGCGACGCCTACGAGTATCTGATGCGCCACTTCGCTACCGAGTCGGGCAAGAGCAAGGGGCAGTTCTACACGCCCGCTGAAGTTTCCATCATCATGTCGCGCGTCATCGGTATTGGTAGCGCCAGCCGTGCCGACCAGTCCATCCATGACCTTACGTGCGGCTCCGCCTCGCTGTTGATCAAGGCCCACGACGAAGCCAAGAGCCGCACGGGTTTCGATCTCGCCATCTACGGCCAAGAAATGGACAACGCCACGGCAGCCTTGGCGCGGATGAACATGATCCTGCACGGCTGTCCCACGGCGGAAATCTGGAAAGACAACGTCCTCTCCAGTCCGCACTTCAAGGAGCGCGACGGCTGGCTTAAACTTTTTGACTTCATCGTCGCCAATCCGCCGTTCTCCTTCAAGGCATGGAGCAGTGGCTTCGACCCCGTCCACGATGAATACGGGCGCTTCGAGTTCGGCGTGCCGCCCGCCAAGAACGGCGACTACGCATTCCTTTTGCACATCCTCACTGCGCTCAAGAGCACCGGCAAGGCGGCGGTCAATCTGCCCCACGGCGTTCTTTTCCGCGGCAACGTCGAGGCCGATATTCGCAAGAACATCGTAAGCCGCGGCTACATCAAAGGAATTATCGGTCTGCCAGCCAATCTCTTCTACGGAACTGGCATCCCCGCGTGCATCATCGTGCTCGACAAGGAGAACGCTTCTGCCCGCAAGGGCATCTTCATGATCGACGCGTCAAAAGGCTTCATCAAAGACGGCAACAAAAACCGCCTGCGCGCCCAGGACATTCACAAGATCGTCGATGCGTTCACCCGCCAGCTCGAAATCCCGCGCTTCTCGCGCATGGTACCGCTCGCGGAAATCAGCGATCCGAAAAACGATTTTAATCTCAATCTGCCGCGCTACATCGACAGTACCGAACCGGAGGACTTGCAAGATATCGACGGCCATTTGCGCGGCGGCATCCCGGAGCGCGACATTGACGCGCTCGAACATTACTGGAAGATTATTCCGAGCGTGCGCGCTGCGTTGTTCGAACCGGCGGACCGCGCTGGCTACGCGCGGTTGCGAGTGGAAAGTGGAGAGTGGAAAGTGGAGAGTGACGAACCGCCAGCTGCTTTGAGCTTGTCCGCTGGCAAATCTTCGCTCTCAACTTTCAACTCTCCACTCTCAACTAAAGAAATCATCTTCAGTCACCCTGAGTTCACCGCCTTCAATGAATCGGTGACCAAACTGTTTTCGAAGTGGAAGGCGGCCAACAGTCCGCGACTAAGAGGCGTTGCCAAGGGCAATCACCCTAAGGCGCTCATCGAAACGCTCTCCGAGGATCTGCTCGACACCTTCGAGAAAGCCCCGCTGCTCGACTCCTACGACGTATATCAGCACTTGATGGACTACTGGTCCGAGACCATGCAGGACGATGTTTACATGATCGTCAGCGACGGCTGGCGCGAAGCGGCTAAGCCCCAGCTCATCATCGAGGACAAGGATAAGAAGACCAAGGAGAAGCCCGATTTCACAGTCGGCAAGATGAAGTACAAAGCCGAGCTGATCCCGCCCGCGCTGGTCATCGCCCGCTACTTCGCCGCCGACCAAGCGGCCATGGAGAAACTAGAAGCCAAGGTCGCGACCGTCGAGCAGGCGATGGAAGAAATGGTCGAGGAACACAGCGGCGAGGAAGGACTGCTGGAGGCGGCGAAGAACGATAAGGACAAGCTCACCAAAGCGTCCGTCGCGACGCCGCTGAAGGAAATCAAAGACGACGCGGATGCGGCGGACGAGCGCAGGGTGCCGAACGATTACCTCGCGCTCATCGAAAAAGAAGCGGCGACCAACGCGAAGGTCAAAGCCGCGCAGGAAATTTTGCTGGCGAAAGTCGCGGCGCAGTACGGCAAGCTCAGCGAGGACGAAATCAAGACGCTAGTGGTGGACGACAAATGGCTGGCCACGCTCGCCGCCGCCGTGCAGGGCGAACTGGACCGCGTGTCGCAGACCCTCACCGGCCGCATCCGTCAACTGGCCGAACGTTACGCCACCCCGCTACCGAAGCTCACTGACGAGGTGAGATCTCTCGCCGCTCGCGTGGAGGAACACCTCAAGAAGATGGGGGCGGTATGGAAGTAAGGTCCGG
>CAZPNB010000151.1:0-4193 GCA_964587305.1 uncultured Spirochaetales bacterium
TCGCGGAACTTGATCTTCTGGTTGACGCGTTGCCAGTTCTCCTGGTTGCGCGCGTCGGCGAGGATGCTGCGGCTGCCGAGCGAGCGCGGGCCCCACTCCATGCGCCCCTGGAACCATCCCACCACGGACTGCTCTTCGGACAAGAGGCGAGCCGTCTCGCGGATCATCGCGTCGCGGGAGAGGCTCTGGTACGGCGCGTTGCGCGCAACCAGGTACTTCCGGATCGCTGCGTCCGAGTACTCCGGCCCCCAGTAGCAATGGTCCATCCGGAACGCGCGCGGTTTGCCCAGCACTGCGTTGTAGGCGAACAGCGCGGCGCCCAGCGCGCCGCCGGCGTCGCCGGCCGCGGGCTGCACCCACAGGTTCTCGAACGGGCCCTCGCGGACGATCCGTCCGTTGGCCACACAGTTGAGCGCGACACCGCCGGCCATGCACAGATTCGGCAGCCCGGTGCGCCGGTGAAGATCGCGAACCATCGCCAGCACGATCTCCTCGGTCACCTTCTGGATGCTGGCCGCCATGTCCCAGTGGAACTGCTCCATCGGGCCTTCCCGATCGCGCACCGGCTGGCCGAACAGGCGCGCGAAGCGGTCGTTGGTCATCGTGAGGCCATAGTCGTAGGCGAAGTACTTCATGTTCAGCTTGAACGACCCGTCCTCGCGCAGGTCGACGAGCTCGTCGAAGATCACCGCGGCGTACTTCGGCTTGCCGTAGGGCGCCGCGCCCATCACCTTGTATTCTGCGCTGTTCACCTTGAAGCCCAGGTAGTAGGTGAACGCGCTGTACAACAGACCCAGCGAATGGGGGAAGCGGATCTCGTGGGTCAGCTCGAAGCTGTTGCCGCGGCCGACGCCCTGCGTGGTGGTCGCCCATTCGCCGACGCCGTCGCAGGTGAGGATGGCGGCCTCCTCGAACGGCGACGCGAGGAAGGCCGACGCCGCGTGGGACTGGTGGTGCTCGGCGAACAGCACTTCGCCTTGATAGCCGAGGTGCTCGCCGATCAAGCGCGGGATCCAGAGCTTCTCCTTCATCCACACCGGCATCGACTTCGCGAACGATGGCAGCGAGCGCGGAAACGTCGCGATGTAGGTAATCAGGATGCGCTCGAATTTGACGAAGGGCTTGTCGTAGAAGACCACGAAGTCGACGTCACCGATCGACAGCCCGGCCACTTCGAGGCAGTACTTCACGGCCTGCTCGGGCAGGTTGGGATCGTGCCGCACGCGCGTGAAGCGCTCCTCGTGGGCAGCCGCGACGAGCACGCCGTCGCGCAGCAACGCCGCCGCCGAGTCGTGGTAGAAGGCGGAGATCCCGAGGATGTTCACGTCCGTACTCCGTGGGGAAGCCGCGCGGGCGTCATCCGCCGGGTCAGCTCAACAGCTTGGCACGTTCGAAATCCGCGCCGCCGCTCTCGCTCTTGCGCCAGGCGCTGCCGTTCTTCCAGAGATCGCGCTTGTCGAGCTGATCCTGTCGCCCCAGGGCCTGCAAGATCGAGACCGGACCGATCAAGGCCAGATACACGAGTACGAGCAAGAGCAGCGTCTGGACGCCCCCGAACCGCCCGGCGATCACCATCCAACCGGCGAGGAGTCGGCGCCAGAGCGGTGTCTCCTCGTTGCTCAACTCGAACTCCGTTCTCGCCCCCGTCCTAACGGGTCGATTCATAACAGCAATCAGACGCCGATCCACGGCGGGTCCCGGAGTATGACCCGTGGGTCGCCAAATGGAAACAGAGCGGCCATCGCCAGGCTATGCCAAGGAACAGGTGTTCTCTCGAGTGAAATAACTTCCCAAAGAAGGAAATATCTTACACACTGAGGGGATCCTGAGGTTGAGCCGGCTCTGCAGCCGCGTAACTGGACCGCCGGCTCGCATACGGGTGGAGACCGCTTCCCATGCCCCAACACGTCGTTCCGCAGTCCCCGGAGGCGGCCGAGCCCATCCGCGTCCTCGTGATCGACGACGACCCCGGTGTTCGCGACTACATGGAGGCGCTCGTCTCCCGCCAGGGCTATCGCGTCTTCGTTGCGGCCGATGCCGAGCAGGCGCTGTCCGCTCTCGACGAGACGCGCCCCGACATCGTCACGCTCGACGTCGTGCTGCCCGGCATGGACGGTCTCGAGACGCTCCGGCGCCTCAAGCAGCGCGTTCCCGACGTTCCGGTCGTGATGCTCTCGGGCCATGGACAGGCGCGCAACATCGTCGAGGCCATGCGCCTGGGCGCGTCGGACTTCCTGCGCAAGCCCTTCGAGGTGGAGGAGCTCGAGCTCGCGTTCCAGAAGGCCCTCGAGAAGCGCGCGCTCAGGCAGGAAGTCGAGCGTTTGCGCGGCCGCGCCCGCTCGGAGACCGAGCTTCTGCTCCTGTGCGGAGACAACCAGAAGATGCGCGAGGTGCGCGACATCATCGAGCAGGTCGCCGATACCGACATTACGGTGCTGGTGCGCGGTGAGAGCGGCACCGGCAAGGAGCTGGTCGCGCGCACCCTGTTCCAGCTCTCCGGCCGCCGCGAGCAGCCCTTCGTCAAGGTGAACTGCGCGGCGCTGCGGTCGGAGCTGCTCGAGAGCGAGCTATTCGGCTTCGAGAAGGGTGCGTTCACCGGTGCCCAGAAACGCAAGCTCGGCAAGTTCGAGTACGCCAATCACGGCGCGATCTTTCTCGACGAGATCAGCGAGATGCACCCGTCCCTCCAGGCGAAGCTCCTCCAGGTGCTCCAGGACGGGGAGTTCTCCCGGCTGGGGGGCGAGAGCGACATCCGGGTCGACACCCGGGTGATCGCGGCCACCAACCGCAACCTGGAGGAGGCGGTCGGGGACGGGAGCTTCCGCGAAGATCTCTACTACCGCCTCAACGTCGTCACGATCCACATCCCTCCGTTGCGCGACCGGATCGACGGGATCCCGCTGCTCGTGGACCACTTCCTGCGCAAGAACAACGAGCAGTACCACAAGGAGCTGAAGGCCCTCACGCCGGAGACCATGGACGTCTTTCTCCGCTACCACTGGCCCGGCAACGTGCGCGAGCTCGAGAACATGGTCCGGCGCATGGTGGTGCTGGGAAGCGAGATCACCGTGCTCGACGAGATCTCATCGCGGGGAAGCGCCCCCAGGTCGCGAGGCGAGGTGGCCGAGGCGCCGCTCGACCTCGGCGCATTCGGCGTGGATTTCGCGAAGGGCGAGACGATAGATCTCAAGGCAATCTCGCGAGCTGCCGCTCAAGTTGCGGAGAAACGTGTGATCGAGCGCGTGCTCCAGCAGACCCGTTGGAACCGGAAAGAGGCGGCCGAGAAGTTGCAGATCAGCTACAAGGCGCTGCTCTACAAGATGAAGGAAAACGGTCTCAGCGAAGGCCGTTAGGCGATTCGCGGTTCCAGGAGGTTTGGTCGGGACATGCGCGTTCGTGGGAGTCGGGCTCTGATCGTTCGAGGACGGAGCGTCGCCGCTCGAGCCGTCGTCATCGCGGGTTGGGTCGCGATCGGCTGCTTCGGTCGGTCTCTCAGTCCGCCGCCCCCCGATCCGACTCCCATGGACCGCGAGCCGTACACGATCGGTGTAACGGACGTGCTTCGGATCAGCGTGTGGAAGAACCCGGAGTTGACGATCGATGCTGTTCCGGTTCGCCCGGACGGGATGATCTCGGTGCCGCTGATCAACGACGTCCAGGCCGAGGGGCTGACTCCAGAGGAGCTCAAAGAGGTGATCGCTCGCGAGCTCACGGAGTACGTCTCGGCCCCCGACGTCACGATCATCGTGCTCCAGATGAACAGCCGCTTCGTGTCCGTGGTCGGCGAAGTCGGGCAGGACACGCGCGTGCCACTCACGCGCGACCTGCGCGTCCTCGAAGCGATCGCGAGCGCGATGGGCTTCGGCCCGTTCGCCGACAAGTCGGACGTGCGCATCGTGCGCCGCAATGCCGACGGAACCGAGGCGGAGTACCGCTTCGACTACAGCGCCTACATCCGGGGTCGAGCACCGGGGACCAACATCGTGCTCCAACACGGAGACACGATCATCGTCCCCGATTGAGGCCACGATGATGCAACGCGCGATCTCTGTCGCCCTGTTCGTGCTCTGCACAGGCGTACCGGCGCTCGGGGCCGACCTCGCGATCTCGGCGAACGGCGAGGTCGAATACGACGACAACGTGTTCCGGAGCGACGTGAACGAGGAAGACGACCTCCTGTTCCGCCTGCGGCC
>CAZPNB010000152.1:0-8359 GCA_964587305.1 uncultured Spirochaetales bacterium
CGTCGAGATGGAGCACGACGATGCGGTGATCCGAGTGGGCGCCCTCGTCCAGCTCGAACGAGCGGACGCCCCAGTGGAAGGGGTCGATCGCCCGCAGGTGGTAGTAGAGGCGCGCGGCCCCGAACTGGTCGTGGTGCTGGAGGTGGTGCGGGCGGAGGAACATCCCCTCCGACCAGGCGATCGCGTTGAGCCGTCCCTGGGACATGCTGCGCGGCTACTCCACGAGGAGGTCGGTCGGCGTCAGGCGGACGCTTGGATTGCCCCACATGCCGCAGTCCGCCTCCACCACCGCCTTGCGCCGACCCGGCGGATCGCTCTCCGTCCGATAGTAGTCGGCAAGGATCCCGAGCTGCGTCGTCTGGGGGTCGAGCGCCTCGTGGAACTCGACCACCTGGTCCGGCGCGATGATCAGTTCGAGCGGACCGCCGACCACGCCTTCGGGCTTCTCGTCACCGGCGAGCAGCGTCGACACCTCCATCCGCTCGAAGCTGAGCGACGAGCTGAGCGCGTAGATGTACAACGGCAGCACGTGCGGCTGCCCGTCGTAGGTGTGCAGGTTGGCGCCCGAGGTGATCGTCAGGCAGGCTTCGACCGGCTTCGGCGCCCCGGCGCAGCCCTGCGCGATCGCCGCCGCCAGGCCCAGCGCGGCGGCGGCGCCCCACGGCGTTCCGCGCTCCATCCGTGCGTGCCCCTGCATCGGTCCCGCTCCCCAGATCCCATGTCGAACGTCGCGACGTTCCGCGAGAACCCCCCGAAAGTCAATGGGGTTCGCGAGGTTTCGATTCCGCTCGTGAAACGAAGTCGATAGAATCTGCGACTACCCCTGTGAACCTCGCAAGTGGACCCCGGTCGCCATGAATCCCCGCGAAATCCAGCAGATCGGCCCCTACCCCGTCGTCGAGTTCCTGGCCGAGGGTGGGATGGCATGGGTCTTCAAGGTGGAGGACCCGAAGTTTCGGGTGTATCGCGCGCTGAAGATGCTCAAGCCCCAGGCCGCCCAGGGCGAGGAGTTCCGGCGCTTCGAGAGCGAGGCCAAGCTGCTCGCGCGGATCGATCACCCGAACCTGATCACGATCTACGACTTCGGCCGCGACGACCGAACCGACTGTCACTACTACACGATGACCTTCGTGGACGGCTCGCCGTTGTCCGAGACCGAGCCGCTCGGCCACGAGGCGACGATCCCGATCTTCCTCGACGTGCTGTCGGCGCTCGAGCGCCTCCACCTACAGGGCATCATCCACCGCGACATCAAGCCGGGAAACATCCTGGTGATGTCCGACGGTCGCGTGCTGCTGGGCGACCTCGGCATCGCGCGCCAGCAAGATTCGCTGATCTCGCTCACCCGCACCGGCATGGCGATCGGCTCGGTGCAGTACATGTCGCCCGAGCAGGCGCGCGGCGAGCACGTGACCCCGGCCAGCGACGTGTTCTCGGTCGGGCTCGCCCTGTACCAGGTGCTGACCGGGCAGACGATCTACGACGCGGTCGACGAGGTCGATGCGACGAGTGGCGAGCAGGTGCTGATGTACCTGGGCGCGCTGCTGCATTCGGGCGGCCAGCTCGCGTTCCGCTACCCGCGCAGCGTGCCGCGCCCGCTGCAGCGCGTGATCGAGAAGGCGTGCCGCTTCGATCCGGCGCAGCGCTATGCGAACGCCGGCGCGCTGCGGATCGCGCTGCTCGAGGCGCAGCACGCCGCGCCCGCCCGGCAGACCTCCGGAGCGCGGCGCTGGCCCCGCATCGCGGCGGTCGGAGCACTTGTAGCGCTCGTAGCACTCGTCGGCGCCGGTGCGTGGTACGGCTGGAATCAGGCGCCAGAGCGCCCGCCTGAGATCGGCCCGTTCTACCAGACCGCGATCGAGCGGATCCGGGACCCCGTCATCCCGGTGGACGTGAAGCGCGCGCTGGTCGCCCAGATGGGCAGCGATCGGAGCACGGGCGCCACCGGGGTGCTGGTTGCCGCGAGCGCCGACGCTTCGCCGCGCGTGGCGGTCGACGCCGTCAAGCTGCTCAGCGCACGGGTGGACGAGCGGATCGCGCAGCACCTGATCGGGCTACTGGACGCGGACGAGTTCACCGTCCGGGCCTGGGCGGCGCGCAGCCTCGGCGAGGCGGGCTGGCAGGCCGCGCGGCCCGCCCTCGAAGCGCGCCTCGCGCGGGAAGACCAGGTTGCCGCCGAGCGGGAGATTCAGCAGGCGATCGAACGGCTCCAGCCGAGCGGAGGTAGCGGGGAACGATGAAAAAACATCTGCTGCGGGTCTGGATCGTGGCCCCGCTGTTGATCGCGGTCGCGCTCGCGGCTGCCTGTCGGAGCCGCAGCGGCCCACCGCCGGACGCGCCGCCCCCCGCTCGCGCGCCGGCCGCGACCGCCCCGCCCGCGGTGACCGAGCAGGTCGGCGAAGGTCCCGTCGCGGTGTACGGCGCCAGCGTCTACTCGCCCGGCCAGAAGATCTACAAGGAGCTGCGCCAGGAAGACAGCCTGATGGCGTTCCTCGCCTGCCAGGGCGAGCCGGATCGCGTCGAAGTCGTCGAGAACCCGGGCGCGGCGCCGCGGATCCTGCTCGAGTACTCGCGCGGGGGCCTCCCGCACAAGGGCACCGTCGAGATCGCGCCGAGCCCGGAAGGCTACTACGCGGCCCAGCCGATCGACCCTAACGGCAGCTTGAAGCGGTCGCAGTCGAAGAAGGCCAAGAAATCCAGCGAGCATCCCAGCCGTCCCGCCCCGGCGCCGAAACGGCCAAAGCCCGCGCCCCCGTCTGACGATCTCCCCTCCGCGAACGTCCCGAGTGGGGAGGCCGTGGAGCCGGTAGCCCCGCCCGAGGCCGCGCCCCTTCCCGAGCCGACCGCAGGGCAGCTCGACGAGTGCCCGATCGAGCCGTGGCGCTCGGACTGCCGCGATCTGTGCGCGCCCGGGGCTGCCTGGGAATGGTGCGAGTACGAGGATTGACGGGCCGGAGGCCGAGGAGGGCCTTGACGTCGTAAGTCCGCCAAGGCTCAATTGAAGTTCTGCCCGAGACCAGCGATCCTGCGTTCGGAGTCCCAGCGGGGAAGATCGACCATCCGATGATCGACATCGACGCGCTTCTGAAGCCCATCTCCGACGCTGCCCCGTCGGGGCCCGACCTGCGGTTCGACGCGGGCAACGATCGCTTCGAGCAGATCCGAGAGCACCGCGCCGTGCTCGACCCCGCGCTGGATCCCGACGGCAAGGGCAAGGAGCCGAACTGGTCTGCCGTCGCCCAGATCGCCGAGGAGGTGTTGCGCGACCACAGCAAGGACCTCGAGGTGATCGGTTGGCTCACCGAAGCGCTGATCTACCTCGAGCGCTTCGAAGGCCTGCACCAGGGCTTATCGCTGGCGCGGCGCACCCTCGAGACGCACTGGGCGAGCGTGCACCCCGGGATCGACGAGGGCGTGATCGCGCTGGCGATCCGCGGGCGTCCGCTCTCCTGGCTCTCCTCCGCGACCTTCGTGCGCGCGGTCAAGCTTTGCCGCTTCGCGCCCGAGGCGGGCGTCGACACCTCGTGGTTCTCGCGCGAGGGGGCGCTGTCGCTGGAGGACGAGACGCGCAGCGCCGAGCGCCGCGCCGAGCTGCGCGCCGACGGCCAGATCGGCACCGCAGAGTGGGACAGTGCGTTCGCGTCGCTCTCCCGCGATCAGCTCCGGCGCAGCTACGAGCTGCTGGCGAACAGCCAGGGCGAGCTGCGCGCGCTCGACGCGTTCTGCGCCGAGCGCTTCGAGGGCGAAGAGCCGCCGAACCTCTATCCGCTCCAGACGCTGCTCGACCAGATGATCGAGTTCCTGAAGGCGAGAGGCGCGGGTCAATTGGACGAGCCCACGCCTTCCGAGGAGGAAGCGCCCGTGTCTGGAGACAGCCTCGCGGCCGCGCCGGCGCCCAAAGCGGCGGCCGGGCCGATCGCGAATCGCCAGGACGCGCTCAAGCGCCTGCGCGAGGTCGGTGAGTACTTCAAGCGCAACGAGCCGCACAGCCCGCTCTCGCTATTGATCGCGCGCGCGGTCCGCTGGGGTGACATGACGTTCGAGGAGCTCGTCCGCGACCTCGCGCGCAACGCCGATCTCAAGCAGATTTGGGAAACCCTCGGGGTGGGCGCAGGTGAGAAGGACGGCGGAAAATAGCCTGGCGCCTGCGCCCGGCTCTCGGATCCAAGTGGGAATCTAGACAGGAGGAACGCCCGTGTCGGAAAGCGTGTTCGAGAAGAAGAAGAGAGTCCGGCCCCCGCGCGTCAACATCACCTACGAGGTGGAACTGGGCGGCGCGCAGGTGATGAAGGAGCTGCCGTTCGTGGCCGGCGTGATCTCCGACCTGTCGGGGCAGCCGAAGGAGCCGCTGGGCAAGCTCAAGGATCGCAAGTTCGTCGAGATCGACCGCGACAACTTCGACGACGTGCTCAAGAGCATGAAGCCGCGCGTCGCGATACGCGTCGACAACACGCTCAAGGGCGACGGCAGCGAGCTGTCCGTGGAGCTCAACTTCGAGAAGCTCTCCGACTTCGAGCCCGAGGCGATCGTCCGGCAGGTGGAGCCGCTGCGGAAACTCCTGGAGGTGCGCGGGCAGCTCAAGGACCTGCAGAGCCGGACGGAGGGCAACGACCGGCTCGAGGACATGCTCAACGAGATCATCGACAACGACGCGCTGCGCGCCAAGATGAAGGACGCGACCGGCGCGGGCGCGGCCGGCTCCGAGGAGGGGGATCGGAAAGATGGCTGAGGTCACCAAAAAGATTGCGATCAAGGAGCTCGATCAGCTCGAGGGCGAAGATCTCCTCGGTCAGATGATCGACACGGGCATCAAGCCCAAGGGCGGCGACTCGGGCCGCCAGCGCGCCCAGGAGCTGCTCAAGACCTTCGTCGCCGAGCTGCTCGAACCGGGCCTCGTCGTCGCGAAGGGCGTCACCCAGACGATCAACGCCCGGATCGCGGCGATCGACGAGATGCTGTCGAAGCAGGTCAACGAGATCCTGCACCACCCCGACCTCCAGCGGCTCGAAGGGTCGTGGCGCGGGCTCCACAAGCTCGTGATGGGCAGCGAGACCGGCGAGACGATGAAGATCCGCGTGTTCAACGTCGCGAAGAAGGAGCTGCTGAAGGACTTCTCGGCGGCGGCGGAGTTCACCGAGAGCGGGCTCTGGAAGAAGGTCTACGAGTACGAGTTCGGGCTCTACGGCGGCGACCCGTACGGCGCGATGATCGGCGACTTCGAGTTCGACAAGGGCCCCCAGGACATCTCGCTGTTGACCCATCTGTCGCAGGTGGCGGCAGCGGCCCACGCGCCGCTGGTCACGGCGGCGGCGCCGCAGATGTTCGCGATGGATTCGTTCACCCAGATGCCCGACCCGCGCGACCTGGCGAAGATCTTCGACAAGAACAACCCCGAGAACACGAAGTGGCTGTCGTTCCGCGAGAGTGAGGACTCGCGCTTCGTCGCGATGGTCCTGCCGCACACGCTGCGCCGCCTGCCCTATTCGGTGGACAAGCACCCGGTCGAAGCGTTCAACTTCGACGAGGCGACACCCGAGCACGACGACTTCTGCTGGGGCAACGCCGCCTACGACTACGCGCTCAAGCTCACCGAGGCGTTCTCCAAGCACCACTGGTGCGTCGCGATCCGCGGCCCGGAGGGCGGAGGGCTGGTCGGCGACCTGCCGATCCACACCTACACGACGGCGGACGGCGACGTGGCCGCCAAGTGCCCCACCGAGGTGCAGATCCCGGACACGCGCGAGAAGGAGCTGTCGGATCTCGGCTTCATCGGGCTGCTCAACTGCAAGAACACCGACTACGCGGCGTTCTTCGGCGGCAACTCGACGCAGCGGCCGAAGAAGTACGACACGAAGGAAGCGACCGCGAACGCGAAGCTCTCGTCGCAGATCCCGTATCTGATGGCCACCTCGCGCATCGCGCACTACCTGAAGGCGATCTGCCGCGACAAGATCGGCTCGTTCATGAGCCGCGAGGACTGCGAGAAGTTCCTGAATCGCTGGGTTTCGAATCTGGTGCTGGACAACCCCGACGCGACGCAGAGCGCCAAGGCGAAGCGCCCGCTGCGCGCCGCGCGGGTGGACGTGATCGAGGACAAGGCGAGGCCCGGCTGCTACCAGGCGATCGCCTTCCTGCGGCCGCACTTCCAGCTCGACGAGCTGGGGGTGTCGCTGCGGCTGGTGGCGGAGCTGCCGGCACCCGTCAAATAGCGGGCGGCGCCCCCGCGCCGGGACCGGCTCCGTACCAAAAAACGAGCCCCCGCCGACTTACCGGTCGAACCCACCGGAAACGGAACCGGGAAATCAAGAAAAAGGAAGGAACAGGAAATGGCAAATCGAATCTACGTCAAGCTCGGCGATCTCGAAGGCCCGATCACGGATGCGGCCCACGAGAAGTGGATGGAGGTCATGTCCGTCAGCATGGGCTGCGGAAACGGCATGAACTGCGTCGAGAAGGTCCAGGGCAACCCCGGCGGCGAGGTGCAGCACCACCAGGACATGCACATCACCAAGGTGATCGACACGCTCTCCCCGCAGCTCGCGGTCCACACCGCGCTCGGGTCCGGCTGGGACAAGGCCGAGATCGAGGTCTGCGAAGAGTCCGAGGTGCTGTACAGGATCGTGCTCGAGAAGGTCGCAATCACGTCGTACCAGCTCGGCTCGAGCCAGGGGGGCGTGCCCACGGAGTCGCTCTCGGTCGGCTACGCGCTGATCCAGTACAAGTTCCGGGACGGCGCCGAGGACTTCTTCAACCTGGCGTCGGATGCCTCGAGCCTGGAGAAGAAGGCGTTCGGGAAGTCGTTCGAAATCAGCTAGTCGGCCGGATCGGGTGAAACTCGTCGGGGACGGGAGGGCCGCAAGGCCTTCCCGTCCCCGGGACATTGCAAGCCGCGAGCGAGATTTTCATGAGCGCACACGAACGGTTCAAGGCTGGTGAGCTCGCGGACGCGATCGCCGCGCAGAACGAGCTCGTCAAGCAGCGCCCGACCGACCCCGACGCGCGCTTCGAGCTGTTCGTGTTCCTGTGCTTCGCCGGCGATCTCGAGCGCGCAGAGAAGCAGCTCGACGTGCTGGGCTCTCGCGACCCTGCGCTCTCGCGAGGCACGGTCGTCTTTCGCAATCTGCTGGCCAGCGAGCTCGAGCGCCGGCGCGTGCACGAGGACGGCGGCCGCCCGGTGCTGCCGCCGAAGGCCCCGGCGTACGTGGAGCAGCGCCTCGACGCGCTGCAGCGCCTGTGCGGCGGAGACGTCTCCGGCGCAGGCGCGTGTCTCGATCGCGCGATCGCCGAGACCGGCGCCGTCTCCGGACGCATCGACGGCCAGGCATTCGACGGGCTGTGCGACTACGACGACGTGCTCGGCAGCGTGATCGAAGTGTTCGCCGGCGGACGTTATCTCTGGCTCCCGCTCGAGCACCTGCGCGTGCTGGAGCTCTCCCCGCCGAAGACCGCGCTCGACACGCTGTGGGTCCCTGCACGGCTCGAGGATGCGACCGGCGACACCGCCTCGGTGCACGTGCCGGCGCTGTACGCCGGCTCCCACGCGCATCCCGACGCAGGAGTGCGCCTGGGACGCGAGACGGTCTGGGAAGAGCACGGCTCGCTGTTGCAGGGACGCGGGCAGCGCGTGTGGGTGACCACTGCGGGCGATCTGCTGCGCGAGCACGCCGTTCTGTCGGTGCGCCGGATCGAGCTCGCCGGCGCCGCCGGAGCCTGATCTTCCGTGCGGGGCGAACGCAATCAGACGCTGCTGCCGAGCATCATCGATCGGCTGGGAGCGCCCACCGGCACCGGCGGGCGCGTGGCACTCGAGGGGCAGAGCGCTGCGGAGCTCAAGCGCAGCGTGGCCCGCGACCTCGAGTGGCTGCTCAACACGCGGGTCTGGACGCCGTGGAACCTCGACGCGTTGGAAGAGGCGGGACGCTCGATCCTCAACTACGGCATCCCCGAACTCTCCGGGTTCTCCTGGGCGTCGGCCGACGATGCGCGCTCGATCAAGTCGCTGATCGAGACCGCGATCCGCACCTTCGAGCCGCGCCTGTTGCCGCGTTCGATCAAGACCGAGGTGCTGCCCGCCCAGGACGTGGCGGACTTCAAGCTGCGCATCCGCATCGAAGCGATCCTGCACGTCGACCCGATCTCGGAGCCCGTCGTGTTCGATACCGGCCTCGACTTCGACGGCGGCGGACTGCGCGTCGAGCGCTTCGAATGAGCCGCGACGAGCTCCTGCTCTACTACGAGCGGGAGCTGCGCTTCATCCGCAAGCTGGCCACTGGCTTCGCGGAGAAGTACCCCGAGGTGGCAGGGCGCCTGTTGCTCGAGCCAACCAAGTGCGAGGATCCGCACGTCGAGCGCCTGATCG
>CAZPNB010000153.1:0-2771 GCA_964587305.1 uncultured Spirochaetales bacterium
TGCGCGGAAGCGGCCGCGCGCGCGGGGGCTGGCCTGGTGAAGCTCCCGTGTCCGCCCGGGCTGAACGACATCCTGGAGATGAAGTGCACCGAGGCGATGACCGCGCCGCTCCCCGACACGGACGAGCGCTCGTTTGCCGCAGCGGCCGAGGAGGGCATCGTCGCGCTGGCCGCCACGCGCGACGCGGTGGGTCTGGGCCCGGGGATCGGCCGCGCGAGCGAGACGAGGGGCCTCGTGCGCGCGCTGGCGAAACGCATCGACCTGCCGCTCGCGGTGGATGCCGATGGCGTCGTCGCGTTCGTGGGTGAGCTCGAGCTGTTGCGCAGTCGCCGCGCGCCGACCGTGCTGACGCCCCACCCGGGCGAGGCGGCCGCGGTGCTAGGCGTGCGCCCCGCGCAGATCAACGCCGACCGCGCGGCCGCGGCGCGCGAGCTGGCTGCGCGCTCCGGGGCCGTCGTGCTGCTGAAGGGCGCCGGAACCGCGGTCGCCGCACCGGACGGCGGGCTGATCGTGAACCCGACCGGCGGGCCCGCGCTGGCGACCGGCGGCACCGGCGACGTGTTGCTCGGCGTCGTGACGGGCCTCTTGGCGCAGGGGATGGCGCCGCTGCCGGCGGCCGCGCTCGCGGCGTTCCTGCACGGCGCGGCCGCCGACCGGATCGCGGCGCGCCGCGGCGACACCGGGATGCTCGCGTCCGAGCTGCTGCCGGCGTTGCCTGCGGTGATCGCCGCGTTGCGCGACACGCCGCCGGCGCCTGCGTTCGAGCGCGAGCTTGCGCCTTCATTCCCCGGATCCTGAGACCACCGAGCGCTTCGCCGAAGCACTCGCGCGTGCGCTCGACGACGCCGGCGCGGTCGTGCTGCTGTGCGGCCCGCTCGGAGCTGGGAAGACCCGATTCGTGAAGGGGCTCGCGGCGGGGCTCGGCGTCGCGCCCGAGCGCGTGCAGAGCCCGACCTTCGTCATCGCGCAGGAGCTGGCGCTGCCGAACGGCGGCGTGCTCGTGCACATCGACTGCTATCGCGTGGTCAGCGTGGCGGAGCTCGAGAACGCCGGGCTGCTCGACTGGCTCACGCCCGGTGCGCTGGTCGTCGCGGAGTGGGGCGATCGGGTGCCTGGCGCGTGGCCCGACGACCGGCTCGAGATCCATTTCGCGCGCGGCGCCGACGCCGACACCGCGCGCGATCTCGAGGCCCGCGCGCGCGGGCCCGCCGCGCAGGCGCTGCTCGCGAGGTGGCGGCAATCTCTGCGCACCGCCTCCGGGCCCGCGGGTTTGGGTTGAAGGCCGGAAGCCCACCGTGGTAGGATCACCCCGCCGGTGAGTTCGAGAGCCGCTGGAGATAGCGATGGCAGCCGCCCGATCCCGATTCGATACCGCCTCATACCTGGCCGCGCTGCTCGCCGGAGTCGTGCTGTTATTCGCCGGCTCCTCGCTCGCCCAGCCCTCCTACCTACTCTTCGAAAGCGGTCCGGTGCGGCCGGTGGCGCTCTCCCCGAACGGCGAGAAGCTCTTCGTGGCAAATACGCCCGACGGCCACCTCGAGATCTTCGACGTGAGCCCGGGCGGCCTGCTCTCGCTCGCCCGCAGCGTGCCGGTGGGCTTCGAGCCGGTCGCCGTGGCGGTGCGCAACGACGGCGAGGTCTGGGTGGTGAACCACCTCTCCGACAGCGTCAGCATCGTCGACGTCGCGAGCTCGCCGCCGCGCGTGGTGCGCACGCTGCTCGTGGGCGACGAGCCGCGCGACATCGTGTTCGCGGGCAGCCCGCTGCGCGCGTTCATCAGCACCGCGCACCGCGGCCAGCACCGCACGCACGCCTCGATCGCGGCGGTCACCGGCGCGGGCGACCCGCAGCTCACGACCGAGGGCATCGGCCGCGCCGACGTCTGGGTGTTCGACGCCGCGAATCCCGGCGCCGCGATCGGCGGCCTGCCGATCCAGGTCAAGAGCTTCTTCGCCGACACGCCGCGCGCGCTGGCGACGGACGGCACCACGGTCTACGTCGCGGCCTTCCACTCGGGCAACCAGACGACGGCCATCCCCGAAACCGCCGTCCCGAACAGCTTCGTCAGCGCCTGCGGCGGCAGCGGAGTCGGCCAGGGCGTGCCCGGGCCGGCGACCAACGCGAACCTCAACGCGGCTCCGCAGGTCGGCCTGATCGTCAAATTCAATGGCACGAACTGGGTCGATGCGCTGGGGTGCACCTGGAACGGATCCGTGAACCTCACGCTGCCCGACCGCGACGTCTTCGCGCTGAACGCGGACACGCTCGCCGCGGGGAGTGTGTTCGACCACGTCGGCACGATCCTGTTCAACATGGTCGTGAATCCCGTGACCGGGAAGCTCTACGTCACGAACACCGAGTCGCCGAACCACGTGCGCTTCGAAGGCCCGGGGGCATTCGGCGGCAGCACAGTGCAGGGGCACCTGTCCGAGGCGCGCATCTCGGTGTTGAACCCGGCGGGGCCCTCCGTGGATCCCCAGCACCTGAACCAGCACATCGACTACGGCCAGCTCCACACCGACCTCGGTGCCAACCACGCCGCGATCGACGCCCAGATCGCGCACAGCCTGGCCACGCCGCTCCAAGCGGTGGTGTCCGACGACCTGGGCGACCAGAAGGTCTACGTGGCGGCGTTCGGCTCGGCGAAGGTCGGCGTGTTCGACGCCTCGGACCTCGAGGACCCGGCGTTCGAGGCGAACTTCGATCCGACCGCGGCGAGCGCGGGCTACATCGCCACGAGCGGCGGCCCGACCGGCCTCGCGCTCAACGAC
>CAZPNB010000154.1:0-4990 GCA_964587305.1 uncultured Spirochaetales bacterium
GCAGCGCACCGCCGGGCGGCGCCCCTCCTGGGACCCCCGGCTTCACGCGGCATGTCACGCCGCGCTGGCTGCCCGACGTCTATCGGCCCGAGGGCCTCTCGCGCAAGATCGACCGCGCGCGCTGGCTGCGTGCGCGGGAGGTCTTGGCGCGGCGCGGCTGCCGTCGGATCGTCCTCGACCTCTGGAAACCGCATTATGCGCCGGCGCTCGACGCCGTGCCGCACGACCTGTCCGTCTACCACATCACCGACGAGTACAGCTACGCCGAGCAGGAGCGTCCGATCGATCCGCAGGAACGGGCGCTGATCTCGCGCGTCGATCAGGTCTTCATCCTGTCGCGGAGCTCGTTCGAGAAGAAGGCCCGCTACAACCCGCACAGCCTGTTCCTCCCCAACGGAGTCGACTACGAGGCCTTCGCGACGCCCCGGCCCGAGCCCCGCGATCTGGCGTCGATTCCACGCCCGCGGCTCGGCTACGTCGGCTACGTCAAGAAGCACCTCGACTTCGGCCTGCTGCTCGCGCTTGCGGAGCGCCACCGCGAGTGGTCGTTCGTGCTGGTCGGGCCGGACGGAACCCTCGGCGAGAGCGCCGCGCTCGCGCGCCGCGTCCGCGCGCTCCCCAACGTCCATTCGCTGGGCGGCAAGCCCCGCGAAGATCTGCCCGCGTACGACCAGCACATCGACGTGGGTGTTCTCTGTTACGCGAGCAACGGCTACACGAAGTTCGTGAACCCGCTCAAGCTGCGCGAGTATCTCGCAGCCGGTCGTCCGGTGGTCGGCACGCCGCTGGCCTCCTTCGAGGAGTTTCGCGAGGTGATGGAAGTCGCCCGGACACCGGAACAGTGGTCCGATGCGATCGCGCGGGCCCTCGAGCCGGCCGCGTCGTCGCCGGCCCGGATCGAGGCGCGCCGCCGCGTGGCGCGAAGGTACGACTGGGCGCTGCTCGTCGATCGCATGGCGCAGACGCTCTGCGAACGCCTGGGCGGGGCGTCGATCGAGCGATTCGAAGCCTTGCGGGCCGCCTCGGGCCGCCCGGTCGAAGGCGCACTTCGATGAGCGCGCGCGTCCTGTTCATCGGCATCGATGCGGGCGACGCGGACCTGATCCACGCGTGGGCGCACGCGGGGGTGCTCCCGAATCTGCGCGAGCTGCTCGCGCGCGGGACGTCGGCGACGAGCGAGAACCCGGTCGGGCTCTTCGTGGGCGCCGTGTGGCCCTCCTTCTACACCGCGACCTCGCCGGCGCGGCACGCGCGCTACTGCTTCAACCAGATCGAGCCCGGGAGCTACGCGCAGCCGAAGTTCCGGCCGACCGACGTGAAGCGCGAGCCGTTCTGGAACGCGCTCGGACGCGCCGGCCGCCGTGTGGCGATCGTGGACGTTCCCAAGACGTTCCCCTCGGCCGATCTCAATGGGATCCAGCTGGTCGACTGGGGCACCCACGATCCGGACCACGGCTACTCGAGCTGGCCGCCCGCGCTCGCCGCGGAGCTCGAGGCGCGCTTCGGACACCCCGAGCACCGCTGCGACGGGTCCGGTCGCGGGATCCCCGAGTTCAAGGCGCTGCGCGATCGACTGCTCGAGCGCATCGAGCGGCGCGGCAATCTGGTCGCGCACCTGCTGGACCGGGAGCACTGGGACCTGTTCGGCGTCGTCTTCAGCGAGGTCCACTGCGTGGGTCACCAGTTCTGGCACGTCCACGACCCGCAACATCCGCGGCACGACCCGGCGCTCGCCGATGCGCTCGGGGACCCGATCCGCGACGTCTACGCGGCGTTGGACGCGATGCTCGGCCGCCTCCTCGGGCAGGTGGGGAGCGACGCGAGCGTCTACGTGCTCGCCAGCCACGGCATGGGGCCGCACTACGACGCCACCTTCCTGCTGAACGAGATCCTGCGCCGGCTCCGGGAGGCGCCGCACTCGGCGCTCCGCCGCCGCACCGGCGAGCTGCTGGCGCGGGGCTGGGACCGCACCCCCATGCTGCTCCGCAGGTGGTTGTCCCCGCTGCGGGAGCGGACCCGCGAGCGTCTCGGCCGCGCCCTCCCGTCGGCGGAGGTGGAAGGCAGCCACCGGTATTTCGAGGTCCCGAACAACGACGTCTACGGCGGGATCCGGATCAACCTGGCGGGCCGGGAGCCCGCGGGCTGGGTGCTCCCCGGCGCCGACTTCGACGCCGTGTGCGGCGAGCTCGAGCACGAGCTCCGCCAGCTCGTCAACCTGGAGACCGGCCGGCCGCTCGTGAAGCGCGTGCTGCGCACCGCCCTGCACTACGTCGGCGAGCACCTCGACGCGCTGCCGGATCTGCTGGTGGAATGGGACCGCGAGGCTCCGATCCGACGGATCCACTCGCCGCACATCGGCACGATCGAAGGGGAGTTCGCCGGCGGACGCACCGGAGACCACAAGCCGAACGGGCTGTTGATGGCCGCTGGCCCCGGGATCCTGCCGCAGCGGCTCGAGCGACCCGTCTCCGTGACGGACGTCGCGCCCACGCTCGCAGCGCGGCTCGGCGTCGCGCTCACCGGCGTGGACGGCGCGCCGATCCCCGAACTCGTCCCGTGACGATGGCAAGCTAAAGCGTCAGCGCCTGCACCACCCGGTGGGTCACGAAGCTCGCGGTGTAAGCCAGTGCGAGCAGGTAGCAGAACGCGAACGCGGGCCAGCGCCACGTGTTGGTCTCGCGCGCCATGATCGCGAGCGTCGACAGACATTGGAGCGCGAACACGAAGAACACCAGCAGCGCGGCGACCGCCGGCGGGTCGAACACCGGCCGCCCGGTGCGCGGGTCGACGTCGGCGCGGATCGCCGCGCGCAGCGACGTCCCGTCGTCGGACGACGCGTAGATCTGCGCCAGCGTCGCGACGATCACCTCGCGCGCGGCGAGGCTCGCGAGGAGCCCGACGCCGATCTTCCAGTCGAAGCCGAGCGGCGCGATCAGCGGCTCGATCGCGCGCCCGGCGGTTCCCGCGAAGCTGTGCTCGAGTGCGTGTCGGCTCGCCTGCTCGGGGCTCGCTCCGGCGGGCGCTTCGCTGCGCGGGAACTGGAGCAGCACCCAGAGCACCACACTCACCGTCAAGATGATCGTGCCGGCGCGCCGCACGAACGCCCACGCGCTGCCCCACACCTGCGACAGCCACAGCTTGGCGGACGGCATCCGGTAGGACGGCAGCTCGAGGTAGAACGGCAGCGCTGCGCCGGGCAGCAGCGTGCGCTTGAGCACCGCGGCGACCGCCAGCGCCGAGACGCCGCCGACCAGGTAGAGCGCGAGCAGCACGAGGCCCTGGAGCCCGAGCGGGCCCGCCACCGGAACCGCCGGCACGAACGCGCCGATCAGCAGCGCGTACACCGGCAGGCGCGCCGAGCACGTCATCAGCGGCGCGACCAGGATCGTCACCAGGCGATCGCGCGGCGACGGAATCGTGCGCGTCGCCATGATCCCGGGCACCGCACACGCATACGAAGACAGCAGCGCGACGAACGCGCGCCCTTCGAGCCCCACCCGACCCATCGCGCGGTCCACGACGAACGCAGCGCGCGCCATGTAGCCGACGTCTTCCAGCAGGTACAGCAGCCCGAACAGCAGAACGATCTGCGGAAGGAATGCGATCACGGCGCCGACGCCGGCGACCAGCCCGTCGGCGAGGAAGTCGACCCACAGGCCCGGCGGCAGCGCCGCGTGCAGCCACGCCGCGCTCGCGACGATGCCGGCGTCGATCGCGTCCATCGCGGGCGCGGCCCACGCGAAGATCAGCTGGAAGAAGATCACCATCACCGCGGCGAACAGCAGCGTTCCCGCCACCGGGTGCAGCACCCAGCGGTCGATCGCGTCGGTCAAGCGGTGGGCGCCGGGCCGCTCGCCGACGACGCTGGCGAACACCGAGTCGGCCCAGTGTGATCGCTCGAGCGGATCGCGCGGCGGAAGCAGTACGGGTCGGCTCCAGCCCTCCGGCTGTCCGAGCAGCCGCACCAGCGCGTCGAGCCCGCGCCCGCGGTGTCCCACCACACCCAGTACCGGGATGCCCAGCGCCCGTTCGAGACGGGGCAGATCGAGGCTGCCGCCGCGGGCGGCGAGCTCGTCGATCATTGTCAGCACTAAACAGGTGGGACGCTCGCGCAGCAGGACCTGCGCGACGAACGGCAGCGAGCGCTCGAGGCTGCACGCGTCGGCGACCACGACGAGCGCGTCGGGGGCGGCGGAGAGCTCGCCGGTCAGCACGCGCGTGACCACCTCTTCGTCGGCGCTCAGCGGCTCGAGGCTGTAGGTGCCGGGCAGGTCGATGACCACGGCGGCGCGCGCGCCGAGGTGAACCCGCGCCTCGCGGCGCTCGACGGTGACGCCGGGATAGTTCGCCACCTTCGCGCGCAGCCCGGTCAGCGCGTTGAAGAGCGTCGTCTTGCCCGAGTTGGGGGCGCCCAGCAGGCCGAGGCGGATCGCCGCGGTCATGCGTCGATCAGCGCGACGGCGATCCGTTCGGCCTCCGAGCGCCGCAGGCAGAAGCGCGAGCCGCGCAGCTCGTAGGTGGTGGGGTCGCCGAGCGGCGCCCGGCGGATCACGCGCAGCCGGGTGCCCGGTCGAAAGCCCAGATCGAACAGCCGCCGATCGATCGGGCTCGACCCGTCGAGCGCCTTTACCACCGCGCACTGACCCGGCGCGAGCCGCGACAGCGGCAGGGTTCGGGAGGACGGCAGCGCGACATTCATAGATGATCGAAAATGAAATCCGATTTCAATAGGATCTGCGCAGCGTAGCCTGTCCGCGCCTCGCTCGCCTCATGCTCGCTGCGCGGCGTGCGCACTGGCAGCTTCCGCGAACACGTTCGCATAGTTAGGCGGTTACTGGATCCGCTCTCGAAATCCATTCCACAACAAATACTTACGTTACTCGTTCTCGCTGCGCAGCTGGCGGGTCATCAGCTGCAGGGCGGCCTCCGCGGGCGTCCACTCGGCATCGAGCACCCGGCGCACGCCCTCGCTGATCGGCATCTCGACGCC
>CAZPNB010000155.1:0-5494 GCA_964587305.1 uncultured Spirochaetales bacterium
CTCGGCCTCGAGCAGCGCCGACGACTCCTGGGCCGCCAGTACCTCGCCCAGGAGGTTGCCCAGGAGATGGATGGCATCCGACAGGGACAGGCTCATGTCGACTCTCGACGACCGCGCCCCCCGCCGGGAGTCGACGCCGCGCGCCGGACTCGCTCCGATCGCATCACCCGCGCTGCCGATCATTCGAGCTGCGTAGACCGGGGCGAAGGTGGTGACGGCCGGGACGAGCATCGGCTCCGAGTACGCCAGGGAGAGGCCATGGGGGTAGAAGATGTTGGCGTCGAAGAGGGAGCGCGGAGCCTCGAAGATTCGTCGGGCCACCCAGCCGAGCTCCCATACGAAGTAGTGAACGTCGAGCCACTGGCGGAGATGAGCGCTCGGGTGCTTCACGAGCGGCCACGTGTACAGGAGGACCAGGAGCACGAAGACGCCATAGACGAGCATGAGGCGGCCGGGGTTCTCCGCCTCGCACTCCTTCGGAGGGATCACGGCACGATCTTCGGCGCGGTCACCGACCTCCAGCCCTCACCGGCCCGGAACGCGCGTGACCGCTTCTCGGTGGGGGCGCGGACGCCCTCCCTGTGGGGCTCGTCGGATCAGCGCGAAGGGGAGCGGGCCTGAGGCGGCAGGGGCACGTGCTCGGGATTGCCGCACTTGTCACACACGAGTCGCGTCGCGATCATGGCCGACACCTCCCGAGGGGCTCGTCCCCGCGCGCTCGCCATTGTCCCCCCGGTGCCGGGCAACCGCAAGGACGCCGATCGACGGGCCGAGGAGCGGACGGGCGTTGTTGACTACGGAGTTGACGCGCCCCCGGGAAGGTGGTGTGGTTTGCGGATGAGTCGCGGGCCATACACGGCCACCCGCGACGACCGCGCGACCCCAAGGTGGCCGTGCGGAGCGGAATCCCACCTGAACTGGGGGAGGCATCGATGACGGACCGGATCATCCTACGCACTGGCGAGGCACTCGTGACCGGAGGGCCGCCGGGCACGGCGGCAGAACCTGAAGTCGTGATCGGGGCCCTGGACGGCCCGGTGGGCATCGCGATGGCCACGCTGATGGGGGGCCAGGTCAAGGGTCACACGCGGGTCTTCGCGCTCCTCAACACCGACGTGCAGGTCCGTCCCGCCACCCTGATGGTCAGCAAGGTCACGGTCGGGGGGGAGAAGGCGACGAAGTACACGAACATCCTGATGGGCACGGTGCAGGCGGCGATCGCGCACGGCGTGCTCGACGCCGTCCGGATCGGCGACCTGCCGAAGAGCCAGGTCAACGAGCTCGGCATCATCTGCGCCGTCTGGCTGGCGCCCACCATCGTCGACGTCGTTGATCTCGACCACCGGGTGCTGTTCGACATCCATCGGCGAGGTATGGCCAAGGCGATCGGCAAGGCGATGCGTCACGAGCCGTCGATCGATTGGCTGCTCGAGAACCAGGACAAGGTCGTTCACCGGTACTTCCAGATGGGGCTGGAGGGAAAGATCTAGGCCCGCTGAGGAAGGGCTAGCGCGCCCGCTCCCGGTCGAGCAGCACGCGGCGCAGGACCTTGCCCGACGCCGACTTGGGGATCTGATCGATGAACTCCACGTGCCGGATGCGCTTGTGGGGCGCCACCCGCTCCGCCACCCAGGCCATGAGCGCATCACCGCTCGTCCCGCGTGACGCCTCGTCGGGCTTGAGTACCACGTACGCGAGCGGCACCTCGCCCGCCTCCTCATCGGCCTTCCGGATGACCGCGGCGTCGAGGACCGCGGGGTGCGTCACCAGGAGCGCCTCCAGCTCGGCTGGCGCCACCTGCAGCCCCTTGTACTTGATGAGCTCCTTGGTGCGGTCGACGACGTAGAACCATTCCTCGTCGTCCACGTAGCCGACGTCGCCGGTGTGGTACCACCCGTCACGATCGATGGCCTCCGCCGTCTCCTGTGGCCGGTTGAGGTAGCCCCGCATGATCTGGGGTCCTCGGATCAGGAGCTCGCCCTGATCGCGCGGGCCGAGCGCCGCGCCGGTGACGAGATCGACGATCTTCACCTCGGTGTTCGGAACGACCTGGCCGATCGATCCCGGCTTCGACGGCGCATCGATGGTCGGGCTCAGATGGGTGACGGGGCTCGCCTCCGTCATGCCATAGCCCTGCACGACCGGGCACCCCAGCTTCGCGGCCAGCGCCCGGGCGATCTCCTCGCCGAGCGGCGCCGCGCCCGAGAACACCAGCCGCACGCTGGACAGGTCGAACTGCGCGACGGCCGGGTGCTTGACCAGCCCGAGCACGATGGGCGGCACCAGCGGCAGGATGCTGATGCGGTGCTTCTGGACGAGGCCGAGGAACTCCATCATGTCGAAGCGCGGCATCGTCACCAGCGTGCCGCCGCTGGCCAGCGTCAGCTTCATGATGACGACCATGCCGTAGATGTGGAAGAAGGGCAGCACCGCCATGACCACGTCCTGCTCGGCGAAGCCGTCGAAGCCGGGCATGTCCTGGCACTGCCGCAGGTTCGCCACCAGGTTGTGGTGGGTCAGCATGACCCCCTTGGGCAGGCCCGTCGTGCCGCTGGAATAGGGGAGCGCGACGAGATCGCGCCGCGGATCGATGGCGACGGCCGGCGGGGCGGCCGGTCCCTGCAGCAGCTCGGCGAATGGCCGCGCGCCCTCGGCCGTCCCGAGGACGAAGACCTCCTCGATCCCGGCCCGGGCCGCCGCCTCGCGGGCGCGCTCGAGGAAGAGGGGGATGGTGACGAGGAACCGCGCGCCCGCATCCTTGATCTGGGTGGCCAGCTCGTCGGCGGTGTAGAGCGGGTTCACCGTCGTGTTGATGCCGCCGAGCGACGCGACGGCGTTGAACACGACGGCGTACTCGGGGCAGTTCGGGGCGTAGATGGCGAGGACGTCGCCCTTCCGGAAGCCGAGGCGATGGAGCCCGGCCGCCGCCCGGCGCACGGCGTCGGCCAGCTGCCGGTAGGTGAGCGTGCGGCCGCTCGGCCCGTCGATGATGGCCGGCTTGTCGCCCAGCCGCTCGGCGTGACGGAGCACGTACTCGGTGACCGGGACCTCGGGGACCGCGATCGTGGGGCTCGGGCTCCGGATGATCATGGGACTCCCTCGTCCATGGGGTGGGCGCGCGCCAGGGCCGCGACCGGAGACTAGCGCCCGGGCGCCGGGACGGTCAAGGCCCGATGCGGGTGCGTCGGCCATCGAACACCTCCGGGAGTGCCCTATACTCGGGCCGGCCGGGTGGGATCCCGCGCGCGGGCGCCCGGCTTGGGGAGGGAGCCTACGTGGCCAGCGACCCTGCGCCCGGTCTCGTGGTGGGGACCGGGGACTTCGTCTACGACGTGGTGCGCCCCTGGGGCATCCTCCCGCCGGGGTGGAGCCTCGGGCTGGTCAGCCACGTCGCGGTGGACTCGAAGGACCGCGTCTACTTCTACCAGCGCAAGGACCCGCCCGTCCTGGTCTTCGGCGCCGACGGCCACTTCCTCACCGGCTGGGGCAGCCAGCGCCTGCGCGACGCCCACGGCATCTTCGTCGGCCCGGACGACCACGTGTACGTGTGCAACCGGGACGAGCACGAGGTGCTCAAGCTCACGCCCGAGGGCCGGGTGGTCCTCGTGCTGGGCCAGCGCGGGCGCCCGGCGCTTCACGCGCCGTTCAAGCACCCCGCCGACGTCGCGGTGTCGCCGGCCGGAGAGATCTACGTCGCCGACGGCTACGGCAACTCCGCGGGGCACCGGTTCTCGGCGGAGGGCCGGCACCTGGGCTCCTGGGGCGGGCCCGGCGACGGGCGCGGCCAGTTCACGACCCCGCACGGCATCTGGGTCGACGCGCAGGAGCGGGTGCTCGTCGCCGACCGCGAGAACAATCGCGTGCAGCTGTTCAGTCCGGAGGGCGACTACTACGGCGAGTGGCGGGACCTGTACCATCCGATGGACATCTACGTCGACGCCGCCGGCACGGTCTACGTCACCGACCAGATCCCGCGCCTGAGCATGTACTCGCCGGAGGGCCACCTGCTGGCGCGCGGGCGCCCGGTGAACGTGGGTGCCCACGGCGTCTGGGGGGACTCGCGCGGGAACCTCTACCTCGCCGAGGTCGGCCTGCACCAGGTCACGAAGCTCGCCCGGCACCCGCGCCCCGGGACCCGGCCGCCCGACTGAGGCCTCGCCAGGTGCCCTGGATCCAGGGGGGAGATCGGAGGCTCAGGTGCGGCTGAGGGCCGGACTCGCCTGCGTCAGGATGGCGGCCACCGTCGGCCTTCTATCCCTCAGCGGGTTGCCGGGTGCGCCCGTGGCCGGCCTCGCGGCGACGGGCGACCACGACGTGTTGCCGAAGGCGCCGGGTGGCGCTGTGCCGGGCTTCCCGGGGGCCGGCGCCCGTGCCGAGAGGGTCGTCAAGGCATCGGGCACGGTGGCCAAGGGCGTCTGGAAGAACTACGGCCCCTACACGGTGGCCTCCGGGAAGACCTTGACGGCGACGCTATCAGGCGCCGGCGACGCCGACCTGTACGTTCGGAGGGGGGCCGCGCCGACCAGCGCGTCGTACGACTGCCGCTCCTACACGTCGACCTCCAGCGGGCGATGCACGGTCGCGGGCCCCGGGAAGATCTACGTGGGCGTCCAGGGCTACGCGGCGACGAGCACCTTCTCGCTGGAGGTCCGCTATACGGAGTAGGCCCTCATCGAGGAAGGACGGAGCCGTGACAGCCGGACCGGGTTGCCGGGCTCGGGTCCGCCCGCCGGAGCGAAGCCGTCTCGGCTCATGAGTCACTGTTACCCTCCCCGGAAACCCTCCCCGAAACTTGACACGCGTCGGGAGCGACCCCTAGACTCGCGCCAACCTTGCGACGGATTGCTCGGGGCGGACACGCCGGTCCCGAGGCGTGAGGAAGGCATCGGAGCGGGGTGACGCGCGGCATCGTGCCGCAGGAGGAGGGCTGGGGCGTGGCAGAACCGTCGGAGAGCTGCACCCACCCGTGGCTCAGGGTCACGTGCGGCGTATGCAATGAGGCGGTCGACGTGCTGGGCCAGGACCAGCCGGACCGGCCGGGCGAGGTTTCCGTCCCGCGCCCTCCGGGGTCGTTCGACCCTCAGCAGCAGCTCTTCATCGTCGCGCGGGGTCACCCCGAGCTGGTCGAGGAGATCAAGTCCGTGATGGGGCACGCGGGTGTCGTGCGGATCATCGAGGACCGGCGGTCCCAGCCGCGGGTGGTCCCGCCGCCCGAGGACGACGCGCGCGAGATACGCAAGCGGCTCCGCGAAGACGACGAGGGCTAGCGCGGCGGCGCGCGCTTCGTGGGCGCGCGCCTACGCGAGCAGGCCCTTGACCGGCGTCCCCAGCCAGCCCGCCTCGCGCTTGTCCCAGTAGAGGGTCCGGAAGCGGGTCGTGAGCGGCCCCGGCCGTCCCGTGCCGAGCGGTCGCCCGTCCACCCGCGTGACCGGCATGATCCCGCCCGCGGTGGACGACAGGAACGCCTCGTCGGCGGTGCGCAGCGCCTCCGGCA
>CAZPNB010000156.1:0-3420 GCA_964587305.1 uncultured Spirochaetales bacterium
GACGAGGCCTTCCTCGACCTCACCGGCACCGAGCGGCTGTGGGGCCCGGCGCGCGGCGTGGGCCTGGCGCTGCGCCGTGCCGTGCGGGAAGAGACGGGGCTCGTCGTCTCCGTCGGGATCGCGCCGGTGAAGATGGTGGCGAAGATCGCCAGCGACCTCGCGAAGCCCGACGGCCTGCTCGAGGTGGCGCCCGATGCGGTGGCGGGCTTCCTCGAGCCGCTCCCGGTGCGCCGGATCTGGGGCGTGGGTCCGGTCGCCGAGCAGCGCCTTCACGCCGCGGGCTTCGCCACGATCGGCGATCTGGTGCGCTGCGACGCGGCGCTGCTGGAGGCGCGGCTGGGTGCGTGGGGGCTCGCGCTGGCGCGACTGGGCGGCGGCGGCGACCTCTCCGAGGTGGAGCCCTACCGAGACGCCGTCTCCTACAGCGAGGAGAACACCTTCGGCGACGACGTGTCGGCGCGCGAGGTGCTCGAGGCCGTGCTGATCAGCCACGCCGAGTCGGTGGCGCGGCGGCTGCGGCGCGACCGGCTGCGCGCGCGCACCGTCGTGCTGAAGCTCAAGCTCGCGCGCCGTGTCGCGCCGGGTCCGCGTGGGTATCCACTGCTCACGCGCCGCGCCACGCTACCCGAGCCGAGCGACGACGGCGCGGTGCTTTCCCGCGTCGCGGCGCAGCTGCTCTCGCGCGAAGCACTTCGCGAGCCGGTGCGCCTGCTCGGCGTCGGCGCCACCCAGCTGGTGAGCGCTGACACCGGCCAGCTCGCCTTGTTCCCCCCGCGCGGTGATCGGCGCGAGCGCCTGAACCGCGCGCTCGACACGATCGCCGACCGCTTCGGAGCGGGCGCGATCGTGCGCGGCGACGCGAGCCGCGCCGCGCGCGCCGGGCTGTCGCTGCAGCAAAAACGCGGAGACGAGCCCAGCTAGGGGGGTCGACTCGAGAGTCGGCCGACGCGCTGCGAGGCGAAGCCGAGCGAAGGCGGACGAGCTAGAGCGGGCGCAACCGCTTCGGCCGAGCTGGCGGACCGCGCGGCCCCGGGCGCACGCGGTTATGATGCCAAGCGATGTCGCCCACGCCGGAAGGTCGCACGATCGAAGAGGGCCTTCGCGCCGACGATCTGCGCGAGATCTGGAGCCTGGCCGACCCCGACGAGAAGGTCGAAGGGTTCCGCTCGCTCCCGCCCTCCGAGGCCGAGGAGCTGTTCCTCTCGCTCGACACGCGTGCCCAGGCGGAGCTGCTCACCGCTCTGCCCAGCAACGAGCGCCAGCTCTGGGTGCGGCAGCTCCCCCCGGACGACGCGGCCGACCTATGTCAGATGGCGTCAGCGGAGACGCGCGAATTCCTGCTCCGTCTGCTCGACGAGCCGACGCGCAGGGAAGTCTCCGCGCTGCTCGCCTACGCCGAGGACGAGGCCGGCGGTCTGATGAGCCCGCGCTATGTGCGGCTGCGGCCGGACATGAGCGTGGACGAGGCGATCAAGTACCTGCGCCGCGCGGCGCGCGAGCGGGCGGAGACGATCTACTACATCTACGTGCTCGATGCGGAACAGCGTCTGATCGGCGTCGTGTCGTTCCGCGAGCTGTTCGGCGCTTCGCAGGAGCGGACCGTTCGCGACGTGATGCGCGCCGACGTGCTCTCGGTGCGCGACGACCTCGACCAGGAGGCCGTGGCCAACGTGATGGCCGAGAGCAAGCTGATGGCCGTGCCGGTGGTGGATGCGGAGGGGCGCATCAAGGGCATCGTGACCGTCGACGACATCGTCGACGTCGTACGCGAGGAAGCGACCGAGGACATCCAGAAGATCGGCGGCAGCGCCGCGCTGGATGCGCCCTATCTCGAGGTCGGCGTGCTGGGTCTGGTGCGCAAGCGCGCGGGCTGGCTGACGGTGCTGTTCATCGGCCAGCTCCTGACGGCGACCGCGATGGCCTACTACGAGGACGCAATCGCGCGGGCGGTGGTGCTCGCGCTCTTCATCCCCCTGATCATCTCGAGCGGTGGCAACTCGGGCTCGCAGGCCAGCACGCTGGTGATCCGCGCGCTCGCGATGGGCGAGGTGAGGTTGCGCGACTGGTGGCGCGTGTTCGTGCGCGAGCTCGGGACGAGCGTCCTGCTCGGGATGATCCTCGGGGTGATCGGCCTCGTCAGCGTGGTCTTCTGGCCGACGCGAGAGTCGCTCTACGGTGAGCACTTCTTCCTGATCGGGCTCACCGTCGCGGTGAGCCTGGTCTGGATCGTGGTGTGGGGATCGATCGCCGGGTCGATGCTGCCATTTCTGCTGCACCGGATGGGCTTCGACCCGGCCAGCGCGTCGGCGCCGTTGGTCGCGACGCTGGTCGACGTGACGGGCCTCGTGATCTACTTCAGCGTGGCAACGGTGCTGCTTTCCGGGACAGTGCTCTAGCCCGTCCGATCTCCGCTCGGCTTCGCCTCGCTGCGCGCCGGACGGCTTGCCTCGCTGCGCGTCGACCGACTCTCGAGTCGGCCTCCTTGCTACGCGGCGCTCTTCACCCAGCGGTAGATCCGCATCGGCGGCACGTTGAGCAGCTCGGTCTGCACGCGGGCGCGGCCGAAGACCTCGCGGCCCAGCGTGTGGACGCGATCGCGCACCTGATAGGCGACGAACGCGCCGGCCGGCGCGAGCGCGTCGTAGACGGCGCGCAGGATGTCGAGGCCGATCGGGCGCGCGATCGTCGAAAATGGGATGCCCGAGACGATCACGTCGGGCGCGCCCAGGCCGAGCTCGGCCAGGATGGCGCCCAGGTCGGCCGCGCTGCCCTGCTTCACGATCAGGCGCGCGTCGGGCCAGCGGTCGAGCACTTCGACGAAGTGAGGGTTGATCTCGATCGCGAGCAGCCGGGCTTCGGGTTGCATCGCGCGCAACAGAGCGCGGGTGGTGCCTCCGGTGCCGGGGCCGAGCTCGACGATCAGATTGGCGCGGTGTGCGCGGGTGGCGCGCGTCACGCGTCGCTCGAGGAAGCGCGAGCTCGGGATGATCGAGCCCACCTGCTTCGGGCGCTTGAGGAAGCCGCGGAAGAAGGCGAGGCGGTCGTCGGGCTGGGGTCGCAGCGAGCGGCTCTGCTCCGGCAAAACGGGGGTCCTCCGGCGAAAAGCGCGCTCCGTGTGACGGCGCGAAGTCGGCACTGTATAGCCGATCTCCGGAGCCCTAGTCGTATATCGCGTCAATCTGCCATTCGCGCCGGACATGGTCGAAGCGCAGCCGAACCACCACACCGTCTTCGCTTTGAACGTCGAAGTGGTCGAAAGCGAAGCGCTCCTCCGGCGACCACCAGCTCCCGGTGGTGCGCCAGGGACCGGCGCACCGCACCACGCGGCCGTGCGCGACGGCACTGCGGATCGAGGCGGGGCTCTGCTGATGGCGGCGCACCTGGGCGGGAACGGGCGGGCGCAGCGCTCGCAGCGCGAGC
>CAZPNB010000157.1:0-3185 GCA_964587305.1 uncultured Spirochaetales bacterium
ACCATGTCAGCCAGAAATAGATAGGGGCGGCCGTCGGTGGCGTGGAAGCGCACCGGGTTTCCGGTCGCGAAGCTGGCCACCAGCGCGCGAAGGCGGTTGGGATTGGCGAGCGTGAAGTCCGGGTGGCGCGCGAGCGCGGCAACCCGGTCGAAGGTGTCGGCCCGGGTCGACAGCGCCTGCACGGTGAACCATTTATCGAGCACGAGCGGATCGCCGCGCCAGGTCTCGTAGAAGCGGGCCAGCGGCGCTTCGCGCGCATCTCCCGGCAGGTCGACCAGGATCGACAGCGCCGCCTGACGGTCGGTCATGTTGTCCGCGCGTTCGAACTGGTGCAGCGCGTGCTCGGCCCACACCGGATCACCCAGCGCCGCGAGGTAGCGCAGTGCCGTGTTGTGCAGGCGGCGGCGATCGATCGATGCCTGGTCGATCCGATACGGGCCGTCACGGTCGGCGGCGAGCGCGATCGCCTCGAAGCGCCCGCGGTGCGCGCGCGCGAGCACAGCGATCGCGAACTCGCGCGCGGCGTGCAGCGACGCGTAGTCGATCGTCGTCATCGCCTGGCCGAGCACGCGCAGGTTCGGCAGCGCGAGCATCAGCGCGCGCAGCGAGCCGTCGAGATCGCGATCCTCGAGCAACGCGCCGATCGCGGCGACGAACTCGGCCGCGAGCGCGAGCGGCCGCCCCGCGGCGACGTCGGCGGCCAGTGCGAGCAAGAGCTCCTGCGCGAGCGTCTGGCCGGCGTCCCAGCGGCTGACCGGGTCCGAGTCGTGCGCGAGCAGAAATGCCAGCTCGGCGTGCGTGCGCGCCATCGCGAGCACCACCGGTGCCGAGAAGCCGCGCAACAGCGACGGCACTGGCTGCTGCTCGACGCCCTCGAACCGGAACGTCGCCTCCCGCTCCTCCAGCAACACGACCCGCGTCGTCGGCGCCGCGCCGACCTCACCGGCGAGGCGCAGCGGCAGGTCGCGGCCGTCGGAGCCGAGCAGGCCGAGCCGAACCGGGATCGGCATCGGCTCGCGCGGCGCGCCTTCCGGCGCGTCGGGTAGCGACTGGTGCAGATGAAGCGAGTACGTCTCTTCTCGCGCGTCCCACACCCCGTTCGCGTTGAGCAGCGGCGTCCCCGCCTGGTTGTACCAGCGCTCGAGGCGCGAGAGATCGACGCCGTTCGCATCGGCCATCGCCGCTCGGAAGTCGTCGCAGGTGACGGCCTGGCCGTCGTGCCGTTCGAAATAGCGGTCCATCCCGCGCCGGAAGCCAGCGGCGCCGAGCAGCGTGTGGTAGAGCCGCACGACCTCGGCGCCCTTCTCGTACACCGTCGCGGTGTAGAAGTTGTCCATCGAGAGGTACGACTCGGGGCGGATCGGGTGCGCCATCGGCCCGGCGTCCTCAGGGAATTGGTTCGTGCGCAGCGCGACGACATCCCGGATCCGCTTCACCGCCGCCGACGTGCGGTCGGCCGTGAACTGCTGGTCGCGGAACACGGTGAGCCCTTCCTTGAGCGTGAGCTGGAACCAGTCGCGGCAGGTGACGCGGTTTCCGGTCCAGTTGTGGAAGTACTCGTGGCCGATCACCGCCTCGATCGCCTCGTACTCGTCGTCGGTGGCGGTCTCGGGCCGGGCGAGCACGTACTTCGCGTTGAAGAGGTTCAGGCCCTTGTTCTCCATCGCCCCCATGTTGAAGTCGCCGATCGCGACGATCATGTATACGTCGAGGTCGTACTCGAGGCCGAACACCTGCTCGTCCCAGCGCATCGCGCGCTGGAGCGAGCGCAGCGCGTGCTCGCAGCGGTCGGCGTTCTGCGGCTCCACCCAGATCTCGAGCCGCACCTCGCGACCGGACCGGGTGGTGAACGTCCCGGCGTGACAGCGCAGGTCGCCCGCCACCAGCGCGAACAGATACGACGGCTTCGGGAACGGGTCGCGCCAGCGCACCGCGTGGCGCCCGGGCCCCGCGTCCGGGGCCGCCTCGCGGTTTCCGTTCGACAGCAAGACCGGGTAGCGCTCGCGATCGGCCTCGATCCGCACCGCATAGCGCGCCATCACATCCGGACGGTCGAGGAACCAGGTGATGCGGCGGAAGCCGTGCGCCTCGCACTGCGTACAGAAGTTACCGCTGCTGCGGTACAGGCCCGAGAGCGCGGTGTTGCGCTCCGGGTGGATCCGGACGAGCGATTCGAGCGTGAAGCGTTCGGGCGGAGCGGCGATCTCGAGCGTCTCATCGCCCTCCGCGTACTCGCGCGGCAAGAGCGCCCGCCCGTCGATCGCGAGCGACAGCGTCTCGAGCTGCTGGCCGGCCAGCACCAGCGGCGGAACGTCGCCGAACGCGACCGGCTCGCGGCGGATCGCGAGCCGCGCGCGCACGAGCGTCTCCTCCTCGCACAGATCGAAGTCGAGGTCGACGACATCGATCCGGTACTCCGGCGCCCGGTACTCCCGGCGGTGGACGAGCTGCGGCTTCTCGGCGCCCAAAGCACTCCCTTTGCGGGCGCGATGGTAACCTCCCGCCCTCGATGCTCCAGAGACAGCGCAGCGGCGGCATCCAGCTCAAGAACGCGGCGCAGCTCGCGGCGATGCGCGCGGCTGGGCGCCTGTCGGCCGAGTGCCTCGCGTGGGTGGTGGCGCAGACAGCGCCCGGCGTCACGACCCAGACCCTCGACGACCTCGTGAACCAGTTCGCGAAGCGCCACGGCGCCACCCCGGCGCCACTCGGCTACCGCGGCTTTCCGCGCAGCGTGTGCACTTCGATCAACGAGGTGATCTGCCACGGCATCCCAGACCGCAAGGCCGTGCTGCGCGAGGGCGACATCATCGGCATCGACGTCGCGCTGATCGTCGAAGGCTTTCACGGCGACAACGCGGCGACGATCGCGATCGGCGCGATCGACGAGCCGGCGCGCAGGCTTCTGTGCGCGACGCTCGAGGCGCAGCGACGCGCAGTGGCGGTTGTGCGGCCGGGCGTCCGGCTCGGCGACATCGGCCACGCGATCCAGTCGCACGTCGAGCCGCTGGGCTTCTCCGTGGTGCGCGACTTCGTCGGACACGGCGTCGGGCGCCGCTTCCACGAAGAGCCCCAGCTGCTGCACTACGGATCACCGGGCACCGGGATCCGCCTGCACGCCGGGCTGACGTTCACGATCGAGCCGATGATCAACGCCGGCGCGCCCGGAATCGAGATCCAGCCCGACG
>CAZPNB010000158.1:0-5876 GCA_964587305.1 uncultured Spirochaetales bacterium
CTACGTGCTGCCGTGTCTCGGGCGCAGCGAGCGCGACGTGCAGCACGCCGGGCCGCAGTTCGTGAGCGTAGAAGACTCGATGAGCGCGGTGCACCGCTCCGAGGGACGGCTCGCGCCGGCGGCGGCCCTGCTGCGCAGCGAGCCCGCGATCGTCGCCGACCTGGCGCAGGCGGTGCTCGGCCGCGACACGCCGGTGCGCTGGGGCCTGCTCGCGTCGGACTACGACCGGATCCGCGACGCGATCGAGCGCGTCGTGCCGGGCTTCGCGGACTACAACCGCCGCGTGCGCGAGCCCGGCGGCTTCGTGCTGCCGAGCGGCGCGCGGTCGCGCCGCTTCGATACCCCCGACGGCCGCGCCCACTTCACCGTGCACCCGCTGCCCGACGGCGCGGTCGCCGCGGGCCGCTACCGGTTGACGACGCTGCGCAGCCACGACCAGTTCAACACCACGATCTACGGCCACGACGATCGCTACCGCGGAATCGTCGGCGACCGCCGCGTGGTGCTGCTGCACCGCGACGACCTCGCCTCCGCCGGCCTGCGCGAGGGCCAGCGCGTCGACATCACCAGCCACTTCCGCGGCGAGACGCGCTGCGTGCGCGGCTTTCGCCTGGTGGCCTACGAAGTGCCGCGCGGCTGCGCCGCGGCCTACTTCCCCGAGGCGAATCCGCTCGTCCCGATCGACAGCATCGCGGACGGCAGCCACACCCCCACGTACAAGTCGATCGAGATCTCGCTCGCTCCGAGTGTCACCGGATGATCCAGGCGCTTCCGGGGCTCAGCGCATGGGCATCGTGCAAGCCACTCGCGTCGTAATCCCCTGCTACAACGAGGCGGGGCGGCTGCGGCCGGACGCGTTCGTCGAAGCGCTCGAAGGGCAGCCGGGGCTCGGCTTCGTGATGGTCGACGACGGCAGCCGCGATACGACGACCGCCGTCCTGCACGGACTGAAGAGCCGCGCACCCGAGCGGATCGACGTGCTCGCGCTGGAGCGACGCTCCGGCAAGGCGGAAGCGGTGCGGCGGGGCGTGCTGCGGGCGGCGGATCTCGGCGCCGAGCTCGCCGGCTATTGGGACGCGGATCTCTCGACACCGCTCCGTTTCATCGCCGAATTTGCCGCGCTGATCGAGCGCGAGCAGCGGACGCTCGTGCTCGGCTCACGCGTCCAACTGCTCGGACGGCGCATCGAGCGCCGGATGCTCCGGCACTATCTCGGTCGCGGCTTCGCCACGCTGGCGTCGCTCGCGCTCGGCATCCCGGTCTACGACACCCAGTGTGGGGCGAAGCTGTTCCGGCTCACGGCGGGGGTTCGGTCGGCGTTCGCCGAGCCGTTCTCGTTGAACTGGTCATTCGACGTCGAGCTGATTGCGCGCCTGCTCGCGCGCGAGCGGCTCGTCGGCGACATCTGCGTCGAGCGCGATTGCGCCGAGCTCCCGCTCGGCGAGTGGGTCGATGCGCCCGGCTCCAAGCTGACGGCGGCCCAAATGCCGGGCGTTGCGCTGGAGCTCGTCCAGCTCGTGCGGACCGTGCGCGCCACGCGGCGCGCGGCGTCTGCGCGACCGAGCCGATCGGGGCGGGATTGAACGTGCCCGGTGCGGATGGGTCCGCGCTGCGCCTGCGCCGGACGGGTTCTTCAGCGGTGCCTGGGCAGCGGCTCGTCGCTTCTCAGCAGCACGTCCATTTTCTGCGCGTCGATCGGATGCGAGTAGCGGAAGCCCTGCAACAGCGTGCAGCCCTCCGCCCGCAGGAACGCCTCCTGCTCCAGAGTCTCGACGCCCTCGGCCACGACGCTGGCGCGGAGGTGCCGCGCGAGCGAGATCATCGCCCGGATCACGGGCGAGCCGGACCCGCCGATCTGCGCGACGAACGTGCGGTCGATCTTGATGCTGGAGATCGGAAGCTCGACGATTCGCGACAGCGAGGAGTAGCCGGTGCCGAAGTCGTCGAGCGCGACGCCCACTCCGATCTCCCGCAGCCGGCGCATCGTCTCGGCAGCGCGCGCGGTCTCGTCGAGCAGCGCGCTCTCGGTCAGCTCGAGCTCCAGCGCCTCGCGCGGCAGTCCGTGACGGGCGAGCGCGCCGGTGACCGACGCCACCAGCTCCGGGTCGAACGAGAGGCTCGAAACGTTGACGCAGATCCGGAGGTCCGGACGGCCTCGCTCGCGCCAGACTCGCAGCTGGCGACACGCCTCGTCGAGCACCCACTGGCCGATCGGCCCGATCAGGCCGAGGCTCTCGGCCACCGGCACGAACTGGGCCGGCGAGATCTCGCCGTGGACCGGATGGTGCCAGCGCAGCAGCGCCTCCACGGCGCGGATGCGCGCGTCGCCCGCATCGACGAGCGGCTGGTAGGAGACCGCGAACTCGCCGTGCTCGAGCGCCAGCCGCAGCGCATTCTCGAGCTCGAAACGCTGCTCCGCCGCGGTGTTCATCGCGCTCTCGTACACGCACACTCCGCCGCCCTCACCGCGCTTCGCCCGGGTCGTTGCGAGATTCGCCCATTGCAGCAGGCGCTCGGCGTCACAGCCCGCGGCATCGGAGATCGCGATTCCGACGCGGGCATCGATCGGGATGCTCCGTCCGCGAACCTCGAACGGTGCATCGAACGCGCGCAGCAGCCGGCGCGCCGCCGTCCGCGCGTCCTGCTCCGAGCTGGCGTCGGCGAGCAGCACCGTGAAGTCGTCACCCCCCAGTCGCGAGAGGTCCGAGCCTTCCCCCTCGCTCGGGCGACCGAGGAAATCGCTCGCCCGCACGCAGTCGCGCAGTCGGATCGCGGTCTGCCGCAACAGCTCGTCGCCCATCGTCTGGCCGAGCGTGTCGTTGATCCGGTGGAAGCGATCCAGATCGACGCAGAGCAGTGCCACCGCCTCACCGCGGTGTCGGGCTCGAGCGAGCGCTCGCTGCAAACGCTCGCGCAGGTGGTTCCGGTTCGGAAGCTGCGTCAGCGGGTCGTAGTAGGCGAGGAAGCGAAGCCGCTCCTCGGAGCGCCGCTGCTCGGTGACGTCCTGGATCGTGCCATCGATGCGGCCGGGTCGGTCCAGAGCAGAGCTCTGCTCGCTCCGGTGGCAGACGACGAGCTCTCCACCGGTACCGGTCATCATGCGGTGTTCGAGCGTCCATCCACCACTCGCGCCCGGTTCCTGGATCGCCTTCTCGAGTGCCGCGCGGTCCTGCGGGTGTACGAGGGCGAGGAAATGAGTCAAGCCCGGGGGCTCGCGCGTGACGGGGAGCGCAAGCAGCTGGCGCAGCTCCTCGCTCCACAACATCTCCCCGCTCACCACATCGAGGTCGTAGTGGCCGATTCGCGCGATGCGGTGCGCGCTGGCGAGGCGCTGACGGCTCTCCACGAGGTCGCCCATCGTGCGGGTCAGGTCTCGGAATGCGCCGTGCGCGCGCATCAGAAAGCGCACGCGATGCTGAAAGAGCAGCCAGTCGATCGGCTTGTTGATGAACTCGGAGGCCCCCGTCTCGTAGGCGCGATCGATCGTCGCAGGGTCGGAGAGGCCAGTGGTCACCAGAATCGGAACGTCTCGCATCCCGTCGAGCGCTCGCAGCTTCACGCAGGTCTCGAACCCGTCGAGACCCGGCATCACCAGGTCGAGCACGACCAGGTCGGGCGGCACCGCGCGCGCCTGCTCGAGTGCCAGCCGCCCGCTCTCGGCCTCGTCGATCGCGAAGCCCACGCCTTCGAGCGCCTGACCGGCGAGCAGGCGGATGACCGGGTCATCGTCGACGATCAGCGCGCGCGGGGGGCGCGGGTCGGGCGCCCGTTCAGCCATCATCGACACCGTCGCATCGCAGCGCCAGCTCCCGTCTCACCGCGGTGAGTTCGACCCCGATCGACTCGACGAGCCCCTCGTAGTCGTCGCGTCGATCCTCGCGCACCGCCTGCTCGAGGTCCGCGCACAGGCTCGCGAGGGCGCGTGCCCCGAGCTGGGCGCTGCTCGACTTCAACGTGTGCGCGGTCTGGGTGAGACCGGTGGCATCGCCGTCGGCGAGGGCGGTATCGAGCTGGGCGAGCAGCTTGCTCGACGACGCGTCGAACTTCGCAGCCACGCGGCGGACGAAGTCGTCGCCCGATCCCGCGCCGGAAAGGTTCCGGATCCGATCGAGCATTTTCTCGTCCACCCGGGTCGGCTCTGCTTTCCCGCCACGGGCCAGGCCCGCCGTCGCTGCCCGGGGAGCCCAGCGCTCGAGCATCGCTGCGATCTCCTCGCGGCCGAACGGCTTCGAGACGTAGTCGTTCATGCCGGCCGCCAGGCACTGCTCGCGGTCGTGCTGGAGCGCGTGGGCGGTGAGCGCGACGATCGGGACGGGCTGGCCGTGGGCCGAGACCCGCTCCATTGCGCGGATCTCGCGCGTTGCCGCCAGCCCGTCCAGCTCGGGCATCTGACAGTCCATGAACACGAGATCGAAGCGGTCGACGGCCAAGCGCTCGAGCGCGCGGCGCCCGGTATCGACCAGCGTGACGCAGCAGCCGAGCGACTCCAGGATCTCGACCGCCACGTCCTGATTCACCTCGTTATCCTCGGCCAGCAGCACGCGCCGCTGCGCAGCGGGCCGCTCGTCCGTCTGCGCCGGCGCAGAGTCGGCCGGCTCGCCGATCGCGGTCGGCAGAGGTTTGGCGACCACCTCGACCGGCAGCCGCACGCGGAAGATCGCGCCAGCGCCGAGCTGACTCTCGAGCGAGAGCCCACCTCCCATCAGCTCCACGAGCTGCCGGCAGATTGCGAGGCCGAGACCGGTACCCCTGTGGCGCCGCGTCATCGAGCCGTCGACCTGCGTGAACGCCTGGAAGATGCGCTGCTGCGCTTCCGCCGCGATGCCCGCACCCGTGTCGGATACGGAGAGCTCGATCTCGCAGCGCTCGGCGGCTGGACCGCTCGGCGGCGGGCCCAGGCGCATCGCGTGGATCGCGACGCGGCCGCGGTCGGTGAACTTGACCGCGTTGCTGACCAGGTTCGTCAGCACCTGCCGCACGCGCGCGGGGTCGGCGAGGATCACCCGCGGAGCGTCGTCGGCTACGGAGCTGGTGAGCTCGAGGCCCTTGCGCTCGGCGGGCTCGATGAAGAAGTCCGCCACGTCGAGGACCAGCTCCCGCAGATCGAACGGGCGCGGATCGAGCGTCAGCTTGCCGACCCCGCCCTTCGAGAAATCGAGCACGTCGTTGATCACGCCGAGCAACGCCCGCGCGGAGTGGTGGATCGTGCGGGTGAATTTGCGCTGCCGATCGGAGAGCGCCGTGTCGAGCAACAGATCCGCCATGCCCATCACGCCGTTCATCGGCGTGCGGATCTCATGGCTCATGTTGGCGAGGAACTGCGATTTCGCGCGATTCGCCTCCTCCGCGAGGCGCGCGAGTTCGACGGCTTCCTCGGTTCGCCGCTCCAGGTCCACGGTGCGGTCGTGCACCTGCGTTTCGAGATCGCGCTGATGGCCCTCGACCTGCGTGCGGTAGTCGCGCAGGCGTTCGAGCATCACGTCGAGCGCTCCCGCCAGCTCACCCACTTCGTCGCTTCCGTGGCGCTGCACGGTCTGGTCGAAGTCGCCGCCTGCGATGTCGCGCGAGAGCGAGGCGAGCTGGGAGATCGGTCGCGTCAGGCGGCGGTGCATCCAGATCGCCGCGGCGATGAGCGCCACACCGATCAGCGCCCCGTACGCGATCGCCTCGTTTCGCAGTGCTTCGGTCGTCGCGCGGGGCCCGGCGGCGTCGAGGCCGAGCTGGACCGATCCGAGCACGCGGCCGACGCGCTCGCCCGGCGGTAAGGATCGCAGCCATTCGTCGCGCTCCTCGATCGCGACCACCAGGTCGACGTACTCCGCGCCATCGCTCGCGTTGCGGAAGGAGACCGGGTGGATCGATCCGCTGCGACGCGT
>CAZPNB010000159.1:0-2973 GCA_964587305.1 uncultured Spirochaetales bacterium
GCTGGGATACCGCGACAGCACGCCGGAGCGGATCGCCGAAGGGCGCAAGCTGGTCGAAGCAATCCTCGTCGAAGAGCCGTCGCATCCGGGCGGTCTGTTCGTGAAGGCCAAGATCGACATGGCCGACAGCAAATTCGACGACGCGATCCAGGCGCTGCGCTCCGCGATCGACGTGCGGTCGGACTGGGCCGAGGCGCACTTCCTGCTCGGCACGGCGCTCCGGCTCACCGGCCAGCGCTCCTCCGCGCGGACCGAGCTGGCTCGCGCGCTCGAGATCGACGCCTCCCTGGTCGAGGCGCGCCGCGTGCTCGCCGACGTGCACTCCGATCTCGGCGAGCACGAGTATGCAGTCGATGAGGGCCGGCGCTACCTCAAGCAGAAGCCGAATGCGCACGAAACGAGGGTGCGCGTCGCGCAGAGCCTCGTGATCCTCGGTCGCATCGACGAGGCGCTCGCCGAGGTGATCTCGATTCCCGAGGAAGCACGCGACGAGAACGTCGACTTCGCGCTGGGTCGCATCTACACCGCGAAGGGCGAGCACGAGAAGGCCCACGGGCTCATGCTCCAGGCACTGGAGAAGCGACCCAATCATCCGGACATCCTGCGCGGTCTGCTCCAGATCGAAGAGACGTTGGGGCGCCGCGAAGAGTCGATCGCGCGGATCCAGAAGGCGGTGGCCGAGAATCCCGACGACGCGAAGCTGCACCAGCTCTCCGCGATCGTCGCGCTGACAGAGAGTCGCGTCGAAGACGCCACCAAGGAGCTCGAACGCGCGATCGAGATCGCACCGGACGACATGTCCAGCTATCAGCAGCTGGCCGATCTATACGTGCGGACGGGGCGCACCTCGCAGACGATCGAGATCTACGAGAAGGCCCTCGAGCGCAAGCCGGACCAACCTCGCATCCATCACTTCCTCGGAGTTCTCTACGAGTACGGTGGCAAGCAGGACCTGGCGGTCAGCCACTACGAAGAGGCGATCAAGCTGTCGCCCGACCTCGGCGAGTCGAAGAACAATCTCGCCTATCTCTACGCCGAATCGGGCAAGAATCTCGACCGGGCGCTCGACCTTGCCCAGGACGCCAAGGCATTGATGCCGGACAATCCCAACACGGCCGATACGCTCGGCTGGGTGCTCTACCGGCGCGGCGTGCCCTCGGCGGCGATCGGCTATCTCAAGGAGGCGGAGGCCGGCGTGAAGCCGGAGGACGCGACGTTGGGGATCGTCCGGCACCATCTCGCTCAGGCCTACGAGGCCAGCGGAGACAAGGAGAACGCCCGGAGCACGCTCGATCGGGCGATCGAAGCGCACGAGTCCTTCGTCGAGGGGCAGAAGGCGCGAGGGGTGCCGGTCGGCGCTGATCCGACGTGGTACGCCGACGCCCGCAGCATGCGCGAGCGCCTGTAGTCGGCCGGGCTCCGGGGTCAAGCCCTCTCTACGGGTGTCCGATACGGGGCCGGTGCGCCTCGCAACGGGCGCGGCAGCCGGAGGGTGGCGATGATTCCCTGGAAGCGGATGCTGGCTTGGACCTTGTGCTGGGTGGTGGCCGCTGCGGCTGCCGCGGCCGAGGAGCCCGGAACGCAGGCGGCGCCGGTCGCCGAGCCCGATATCGGCGCACAGATCGAGTCGCCTGCCGACCCGGCTGCTTCCGCGCCCGCCGCCGACACCGGGACCTCCGCGGCGGCCGAGGAGGTGCCTTCCACCGGCGACGCGGGCGAAGTGCTCGTCTCGACGTCCGCCGCGACCGAGCTCGCGCCTGTCGAGGACGCGATCCCCGACACGCAGGGCACGCCGGTAGCGGCCGTGCCGTCGGCGGGATCGGAGCTGGGGGCCGTCGCGTACGACTCGCAGGGACGCCGGGGACGCATCCACGTCGTCGAGGCCGGCGACACGCTCTGGGACATCTCCAGCGCCTACATCGGTACGCCCTGGGTGTGGCCGTCGATCTGGAAGGACAACGGCGAGATCGAGAATCCCCATGTGATCCATCCCGGTGATCGGATTTGGATCACGCCCAACGAGATGCGCCGTCTCAGCTCGGAAGAGGCCGCGCTGATGCTGTCCAACGCGCCGGCGGCACCGGCCGACGCCGCACCGGCTGCGATGGAGGACGCCGTTCCGGGCAGGATGCCCGCGGCAGCGCCTGCCGTGGCCCGCACGGTGCGCGTCAGCGGGCGCGAGTCGGCGGGTCTGATCTCTCCCGAAGCGTACAAGAGCGCCGCGAGCGTCGTGGGCCGCGTTCCCGACCGGATGCTGATGAGCCAGGAGGATGGCCTCTACATCGGGCTCGGTGAGGGCGAGGTCGAGGTAGGCGACGAGTTCACATTGTTCCGAACGAACCAGAAGGTGATGGACCCCGACACCGGCGAGCTGCTCGGCTATCACGTCGACTTCCTCGGATGGGTAAAGGTGCAGCAGACGTTCGCGGAAACCTCGCTCGCGTCGATTCGCATGTCGACGGGAGAGATCGAGACGGGCGACCGCGTGATGCCGCGCGAGCCGCTGCCGCCGGAGATCGACGTGCAGGCGACGCCCGACGGCGTCGAAGGCAAGGTCACGTTCTTTCCGGGTCGCCGGGTGCTGCTGGGATTCGCAGACTTTGTGTATCTGAACCGGGGGAAGCTCGACGGTCTCGACGTGGGCAGCCCGCTCGAGGTGTATCGCATCGGATACTCGGCCACCGAGTCGTCGAGGGACGAGACGGTCGCCGTGCCGGACCGCGTGGTCGCGAAGATGCTGGTGGTGCGCGCCGAGGACCAGACCGCCGTGGCGATGGTCACCTCGACCGACACGGAGCTCGAGCTCGGCGACCGCTTCCGCGGCGAGTCGAACTAGCCCAACTTCCGCAGTTCAGAGGTCGTGATCGAGGATTTTCGGGCAGTTAGCCTCTGCGGTTGGCACTACATTTTGTCGACGTGTGAGGGGGCGCGAAGCCGTTCGGGGAGCCGCAGGCCGAGGCGATCGAGCAGCAT
>CAZPNB010000160.1:0-3138 GCA_964587305.1 uncultured Spirochaetales bacterium
GTCGCCCGAGAAGCAGACGATGCCTGCGCCTCCGGCGAGACGCCCCGGTGCCCACGACTCCTCGGGAATCCCTTGCTCCGACAGGTCGAGCAGGGTTCCGCTGCCCAGGTCCTCGGCCAGAGGCAGGTCGTGCGCTCCGGCAAGCGCGGCCAGCTCAGCGAGGCTCGCTTCTGCCACGAAGCCCCTCAGGGCGAAGTTGCTGCGATGCACCTTCAGAAGCAGCGCGGTGTCCTGGCTGATCGCCGCCTCGTAGTCGCGAAGATGGGTGCGGTTGGTGGTTCCCACCTCGATCAGGCGCACGCCCGCCGATGCAATGATCTCGGGTACGCGAAACGAGCCCCCGATCTCGACCAGCTCACCGCGCGAGACGACAGCCGCCTTCCCCTGCGCGAGCCCGGCGAGGACCAGCAGCACGGCCGCGGCGTTGTTGTTCACCACGAGTGCTCCCCCCGCTCCGGAGAGCAGGCGCAGCTTCTCCTCCGCTGCCGCGCTGCGATGGCCTCGGTTGCCGGTGGCGAGATCGAGCTCCAGATCGCCGTAGGTACGCGCCGCGATCTCCACCGCACGCGCTGCCTCAGGAGCGAGCGGCGCGCGGCCCAGGTTCGTGTGCAGGATGATCCCGGTGGCGTTCACGACGCGCTGTGGGTGAGGTCGGGCGAGCTCTGCTGCGCGTGCGAGAGCGCTCGCGATCAGCTCCTCCTCCGAAGCGGCGGCGGTGATGTCCATTCCCGCATCGCCGAGCCGAGCGCGCTCGGCATCCAGCACCTGACGCACCGCCTCCCGGCGCGCCCAGACGGGGGTCTCGCCAGCCGTAGCTTCTAAACCGCGCACGAGCCGATCGACTGCCGGTAGAGATCGGCGCGGATCACTCTTGACCTCGGGATGCGGATTCACGATTCTGTGAGCCTAGTTTTTGCGCGGTCCTAGGAGGTTACCCCGCGGGATTCCGACTGTTTCCGGAGCTGCACACCGAAGGCTCTAGTAGCCGACGGTACAGAGAGAAGCCCGGCGGCAGACACAAGAATTCCCGATCACGTGGTAACCCCCGTCAACGGAGGCCGGACGAGCTGGACGGGCGGCGGGGTGCTGCACGGGGCTCGTAGTCGGACACAGGACCGCACCGTATAGAGACTTCCTGTGCGAGTCAACGTTTTCAATAGCGAATTCGGGATATTAGAGAGAGTTCCCGTCCGCTCGCCGCGGTGTTCAGCCGCTGCGGAACCCGACTAGACCCCGCCGGGCGCCGGCTACCTCTGGCGTCGATCACAACTCGATTCTGGGACCCGAAGCGGCTCGCCAACGCCGGAGACAAGGCGTGGCGTCCAATGGACAGCGTTCTGGCGGAGGCCGCTCCGCGATCTCGAATGAGATCATCATCAATGCCAGTGGGGGCGAGACACGGGTCGCGCTGCTCGAGGCTGGGCGATTCGCCGAGCTCCACATCGAACGCGAACGCGATCGCAATGTGGCGGGGATGGTCGCGAAGGGCCGAGTCACTCGGGTGTTGCCGGGTATGCAGGCCGGCTTCGTAGACATCGGGCTCGAGAAGGCGGCCTTTCTCTACGTCGGTGACTACCTCGACGGAGACGGCCTGCTCGACGGCGAGGAAGACGATCGGCGGAGGCGGTCTCGGCGCAGCCAGCGTCAGATGCCCCGGATCGAGACGGTTCTCCAGGAGGGCCAGGAGATCATCGTCCAGGTCGCCAAGGAGCCGATCGGTACCAAGGGAGCGCGCGTCACGAGCCACCTCTCGATCGCGGGACGCCATCTGGTGTTGACGCCGTGGTCGAAGCGGGTCGGGGTATCGCGGCGGATCGGATCAGACCGCGAGCGGCGGCGACTGCGCGACATCGTGAATCGCGCCCGCTCGAAGGAGCTCGGATTCATCATCCGCACGGCCGGCGAGGGAACTCGCGAGGCCGACATCGAGGCGGACGTGAACTACCTGGCGTCCGTGTGGGACGAGATCCGCGCGGCGCAGGTGGGTACCCGAGCCCCCTCCACGCTCTACGAAGAGCTGTCGCTGCCACTGCGCTCGATCCGCGACTTCGCCAACGCCAGGACGAAGCGGATTGTCGTCGACGATCCGGCGACGCACGAAACGATGCAGCGCTTTCTGGACCGATTCGTCGCCGACCCGAAGCCGAGGCTCGACCTCTACCAGGGCAGCGTTCCGCTCTTCGATCAGGAAGGGCTCGAGTCGCGGATCGACGAGAACCTCGGCAAGAAGGTCTGGCTCAAATCGGGTGGCTACCTGATCGTCGATCAGAGCGAGGCGCTCACCGCGATCGACGTCAACACCGGCCGCTACGTGGGTAAGCGCGATCTCGAGGAGACCGTCCTCAAGACCAACCTCGAGGCGGTGCAGGAGGTGGTCTACCAGCTCCGGTTCCGCAACATCGGTGGCCTGATCATCATCGACCTGATCGACATGGAGAGCGCGGAGAACCGCGACAAGGTGTACCGCGCGCTGCAGGAAGCGCTGCGCAACGACAAGGCGCGCACCAACATCCTGAAGATCTCCGAGCTCGGACTCGTCGAGATGACGCGCAAGCGTACGCGGGAGAACCTCGTCCAGCAGCTGTGCGAGCCGTGCAGCTTCTGCCAGGCGCGCGGCTACGTGCTCTCGTCGGAGACGGTGGCCTACAAGCTACTGCGCGAGATCCGCAAGGACCTGCCGCGTTTCTGCGGCCGCCAGATCGCAGTGTCGGTGAGCCCCCGGGTCGGCGAGATGCTGCAGGGCCCCGCGCGCCGGGCGCTGTCTGCGCTCAGCGAGCAGCTCGGCCGCGAGATCGAGGTACGCACACGTGCCGGTCTGCACCAGGAGCAGTTCGAGGTGGAGGCGCTCGACCAGGGTCCGCCGGTGACGATTCCCGTCGCGTGGCTCGAGAGCCGGGAGGAGCGGGCCGCCACCGAGAACGCGAGACGCTCGGCGGCCGCCGAAGCGCGGGCTGCCGTCGAGCTAGAGGCTTCGGCCGCGGCGGAGCCGACCCACGCACGCTCGGAGGAGCCGAAGCTCGCAGACGACTTCGAGCCCACCGACACCCCGGTGGAGGAGCCGTCTTCCACACCTTCTGTGGCGAGTCTCGAGGTCGCCGCGGCAGGGCGGGCGATCCCTGAACCGGTTGACGGGAAGGG
>CAZPNB010000161.1:0-7840 GCA_964587305.1 uncultured Spirochaetales bacterium
TGGGTGCGGCGCAGCATCATCGCGATCGGCATCGGGCTGTGGAGCGTGATGACCGTGTTGTCGGGACTGGTGCAGGGCTTCAACCAGATGGCGCTGGCGCGGATCGGCGTGGGCGTCGGCGAGGCGGCGCTGTCGCCGCCCGCGCACTCGCTGCTCGCCGACTACTTCCCGGTGGCGAAGCGCGCCACCGCGCTGGGCGTGTACGCGATGGGCATCCACATCGGCATCCTGTTCGGCGTGCTCGCCGGCGGCTGGCTCGAGGAGTTCTGGGGCTGGCGGAAGGCGTTCATCGCCGTCGGGCTACCGGGCCTGGCGCTCGCGCTCGTCGTGCGGTTCACGGTGCGCGAGCCGGTGCGCGGCGCGCAGGAGGCGAGGCCGAGCGAGGGTGAGCTGCCGACGGTGATGGAAGTCGTGCGATTCCTCGCGGCCATGCGCTCGTTTCGGCACCTCTCGCTAGGCATCGGTCTGACCGCGTTCGCCGGCTATGCGTTCGCGACCTGGGCACCGACGTTCCTGCGCCGCGTCCACGATCTGGCCGGCGCCGAGCTCGGCACGAAGTACGGCATCGTGCTCGGCGTCGGCGGGGCGATCGGCTCGGTGCTGGCGGGCCTGCTCGCCGACCGGCTCGGCAGCCGCGACACGCGTTGGTGGCTGTGGGTGCCGGCGATCGCATGCGCCGGGCCTCTCCCGTTCACGATGACCTTCTTCTTCCATCCCGATCCGAACTGGGCGCTCGCGATCTCGTTCCCGGGAGTGCTGATCGCCGCGATGTACCAGGGGCCGGTATTCGCGACGGTGCAGACGCTGGTGCCGGTGCGGATGCGCGCGGTGGCGTCCGGTGTGCTGATGTTCGTGACCAACATCATCGGCCTGGCGCTGGGGCCGCAGACCGTCGGCTGGCTGAACGACTACGTGTTCGACGGCTACGGCGTCGAGGCGATCCGCTACTCGCTGGTGAGCGTGCTACTGGTGATGGGGATCTGGTCGGCGGTGCACTTCGTGCTGGCCGCGCGCGCGCTGCCCGGCGATCTGGCGGCCCGGGAGGCGGGATGACCGACGATCTGACGTATCCGGGGTATCGGGCGCTGCACTTCGACCGCGGAGGCTCCGTGCTGCGGGTCGCGATCGACCATCCCGAGAGCGAGCTCAACACCGTCGACGCGCTGCTGCACGGCGAGCTCTCGCGGCTGTTCCGCGACCTGAAACGCGAGGACGAGGCGCGCGCAGTGCTCTTGATCGGGCGCGGCCGCGCGTTCAGCGCCGGTGGCGACTTCGACTGGTTCCCGACTCTGGACGACCTCGCGAAGCTCGAGCACTTGCGCCGCGACGCGAAGCAGATGATCTGGGATCTGCTCGACGTCGAGCTGCCGATCGTCACCGCGCTGAACGGGCCGGCGGTGGGTCTCGGCGCGTCGCTCGCGCTGCTGTCCGACGTGATTTTCATGGCCGAGACCGCCACGCTCGCCGACCCCCATGTGCGCGTCGGCATCGTCGCCGGCGATGGCGGCACGGCGATCTGGCCGCTCGTGCTCGGCCCGGCGCGCGCCAAGCAGTTCCTGCTGACGGGCGATCCGGTGACGGCGGCGGACGCGCTGCGGATGGGGCTCGTGAATCACGTTGTCGCGCCGGACGCGCTCGAGTCCGAGGCGCTGGCGTTCGCTACCCGGCTGGCCGCCGGCGCGCCGCTCGCGGTGCGCTACACGAAGCAGGCCGTGAACAAGCTGGTGAAGGAAGCGCTCAATACCGCGTTCGACACCGCGACGGCGCTGGAGATCGTGACGTTCCAGAGCGAAGATCACCGCGAGGCGCTGGCAGCCTTGCGCGAGAAGCGCACGCCGGTGTTTCGCGGGCGTTAGGAGGTGCCTGACATGGGCGAGATCGGCGTCTACGAGGCGATGCGCACGCTGCGGGCGGTTCGGCGCTTGCGCTCCGACCCGATCCCCGGCGACGTGCTGCGGCGCGTGCTCGAGGCGGCGAGCTGGGCGCCGACCGGCGGCAACGTCCAGCCCTGGCGGGTGATCGCCGTGCGCGCGGCGGAGAAGAAGCGCGCGCTCGGTGCGCTGTACGCGGCGCGCTGGGCCGCCTACTCCGAGCAGCACATGGCGCAGCTCGCGGGGGCCGCCGAGGTGCTGCGCGCGCGCACCGAGCGGATGCTCGCCGCCGGTGATTATCTCGCCGCGCACTTCGGCGAGACGCCGGTCGTGCTGGTGTTCTGCTTCAACCCGAAGGCGATGGCGATCACCGACGCGGCGCTGGGTCGCGTGTCGGTGGTGGGCGGCGCGTCGATCTATCCGGCGGTCGAGAACGCGCTGCTCGCGTGCCGCGCCGAGGGGCTCGGCTGCGTGTTGACGACGCTCTTGTGCGAGTGCGAGCCGGAAGTGCGCGCACTGCTCGCGATCCCGGAGCCCTGGGCCACCGCGGCCGCGGTCCCGATCGGCTATCCGCTGCGGCGCGGTCACGGGCCGATCTCGCGGCGCCCGATCGAGAAACTCGTGTTCGCCGATGTCTGGGGCGAGGTCTGGGCAAGCGGCCTTGCCGCGCGCAGCGAGCCGCAGGCGAGCGAAGTCGGTCGAGGGGACCGGGAGTAGCGCGTGTACTTTACCGACGAGCCGGAACACATCGCGATCCTGCGCGACACGCTGCGGCGCTTCGTTGCGGCCGAGATGCCGCGCGACCAGGTGCGCCAGTGGGATCGCGAGCACCGCTTTCCGCCCGAGCTGTTCCGGAAGCTCGCCGCGCTCGGCGTGTGCGGCCTGACGGTGGACGAGGCGTACGGCGGGCACGGGCGCGACCTGGTGGCGGCCGTCGCGGTGATCGAGGAGCTGTGTCGGGGGGGAGCGTTCGCGGCTGGGCCGTTCATCCACTGCGCGTTCTACGGCGGGATCAACATCTCCGAGAACGGCTCGGAGGCGCAGAAGCGGGCGCTGTTGCCGAAGCTGGCGCAGGGCGAGCTGCTGTTTGCCTACGGGCTCTCCGAGCCCGACGTCGGCGGCGATCTCGCGAGCGTCACGACCCGCGCCCGGCGCAGCGCTGACGGTCAGCATCTGGTGTTGAACGGCGTGAAGCGCTGGTGCACCGGCGCCGACTGGGCCGACTACATCTACTGCCTCGTGCGCTCCGACGACGATGCGCCGCGCTATCAGAACCTCTCGTTCGTGCTGGTGCCGAAGGGGGCCGCGGGCGTGCGCGTGCATCCGATCGGGCACGCGAACCTGCGCTACACGCAGTCGTGCGACGTATTCTTCGAGGATGCGCAGGTTCCGATCGAGAATCTGGTCGGCGGCGAGGCGGGCTGGAACCGCGGCTGGCGGATGCTCGCCGGCAAAGCGCTCGACGTCGAGAAGCTGGAGATCACCGCGTGCGCGTTCGGGATCGCGCAGGCGGCCGTCGACGAAGCGTGGGAGTACGCGCAACAGCGCGTGCAGTTCGGGCGCCCGATCAGCGCGCACCAGGCCGTGCGCCACGCGCTCGTCGAGGCGCGCACCCAGCTCGAGGCGTGCCGCGGGATGCTCTACCGCGGCGCGTGGCTGGCCCAGCAGGGGCGCCCGTGCTCGGTGGAGACGTCGATGGCGAAGCTGTTCGTAGCCGACACCGCGGTGGAGATCGCGATCGCGTGCCAGCGCGTGATGGGGGCCTACGGGCTTGCCGAGGGGCACGACATGGAGCGCCACGTCCGCGATCTGCTGGGGATGCCGATCGTCGGCGGATCGTCGAACATGCAGAAGAACAACATTGCGAACCGGCTCGGACTGCGCGGCGAGGAATCGCGATGAGCGGTGCGGCGACGGCGGGTGTGGTCGACACGGTCGCGACAGCGCGGGCGCTCGCCGGTGAGATCCGCGGCCGCGCCGACGAGATCGAGCGCGCGCGCCGGCTGCCGGCCGACCTGTCGGCCGTGTTCGCGCGCGCGGGCTTCTTCCGCATGTGCGTGCCCGCGGCGTACGGCGGGCTCGAGCTGCCCCCCGCCGACACGATGTATACGATCGAGACGCTTGCCCAGGCGGACGGCTCGAGCGCGTGGTGCGTGTTCATCGGCGCGACCTCGGGGGCGGTGTTGGCGATGCTGCCGCCGGATTCCGCGCGCGCAATCTTCCATCGCCCCGAGGTGCTGCTCGGCGGAGTGTTCGCGCCGCGCGGCAAGGCCGTCGCAGAGCCGGGCGGCTTCCGCGTGAACGGGCGCTGGCAGTGGGGATCCGGGACCCAGAACGCCGACTGGGTGATGGGCGGCTGCGAGGTGATCCGCGACGGCCAGGCCGAGCGCCTGCACAACGGCACGCCGAGATCGCGGATGATGATCGCTCCTGCCACCGAGATCGAGTTCTTCGACACCTGGCACGTCTCCGGCCTGTGCGGCACCGGCAGCACCGACTTCGCGATGAACGACCTGTTCGTGCCCGACGAACGGGCGGTCGGGATCGGCGTGGACGGGCCGCTGGAGCGCCCGCTCTACGCGTTTCCGCAGTTCGGTCTGCTCGCGATGGGAATCGCCGCGGTGGCGCTCGGCCTCGCGCGGGCTGCGATCGACGCGCTGGTGGAGGTTGCTGGCGGCAAGACGCCGCAGGGCAGTGCGCGGCCGCTGGCGGCGCGACCCGTCGCGCAGAGCGACGTGTCGCGGGCGGAGGCGCTGCTGCGCTCGTCGCGGGCGTTCTACTACGAAGCGATCGAGCGCGCGTGGGAGAGCGCCTGCTCGCGCGGCCGGATCGAGGTCGAGCACCGCCGCGACGTGCGCCTCGCCACCAGCCACGCGACGCGCGCCTGCGCCGACGCGGTGGACCTGATGTACCACCTCGGCGGTGGCACCTCCGTGTACCAGCAATCCCCGCTGCAGCGGGTGTTTCGCGATGTCCATGTCGCGACACAGCACATGATGGTGAGCCCCGCGACGCTCGAGCTCACGGGTCGGCTGCTGCTCGGGCTCGAGACCGACACCACGCAGCTATGACCGGGATCTCCGTCGGTGTGCTCGCCGACGAGCGCATGCTGACCGGTCCGCTCGCGCAGCGCCGCGCGCTGCTCGAGCGCGCGCGTGGCGCGGGGCTCGATCATGTCTTCGTCGCCGATCACATCAGCTTCCACACCGGCCTCGGCATGGACGGTCTGATCCAGGCGGCGACCGCCGCGGCGCTGGAGCCCGCGTTGAGCTTCCACGTCGGCGTCTACCTGCTCGCGCTGCGCCATCCGGTGCTGGTCGCGCGCCAGATTGCGAGCCTGTGCGAGTCGGCGCCGGGGCGTCTCGTGCTCGGCGTCGGCGTCGGCGGCGAGGACCGGCACGAGATCGAGATCTGCGGTGTGGACCCGCGCACGCGCGGGCGGCGCACCGACGAATCTCTGGTCGCGCTGCGCGCCCTGCTCAGCGGAGCGCCGGTCAGCCACGCCGGCGAGTTCTTCTCGTTCGAGCGCGCGTGGATCCGCCCCGCGCCGGACCCGCCGGTGCGGATCGCCGTCGGGGGCCGCTCGGGCGCCGCGGTCCGCCGCGCCGGCCGCCACGGCGATGGCTGGCTCGGCGTCTGGGGCTCGGCCCGCCGCTATGCGGAGGTGCGGGCCGAGGTCGAAGCGGAGGGGACGGGCCGTCCGGTGGCGTGGCGTCACGGGCTCCAGGTCTGGGTCGGGCTCGACGCCGACCGCGCACGGGCGCGCGATCGACTTTCCCAAAGGATGTCCGGTGTGTATCGGATTCCATTCGAGCGTTTTGAGAGGTATTGCCCGTACGGGAGCCCGGCCGAGATCGCGGATTTCCTGGCGGCCTACGTCGCCGCCGGGGCGCGCGACTTCAACGTGATGGCGGTCGCCGCATCCTCCGAGGAGGCGGTGGACGGCGTCGCGGAGATCCGGGCGCGGCTCGCCTCGGCGTAGGGCGGGAGAATCCCGCCTTCCGCGTTTCCGCATCATGGCGGGTTACACCCGAACTACAGCAGCTTGATCATGCCCGCCGCGACCGCGCCGACCGTCAATGCTGCGACGAGACCGACGCCCAGCGGGCGCAGGCCGAGCCCGCGCAACTGCCGCAGGTTCGTGCCGAGCCCGATCGCCGCCATCGCGAGTGCGAGGCACCACCCGGACAGCGACAGCCCGGAAGACAAGAGATCGTGCCAGGACTCGACCGCCAGCGTGCCGAGGAACGGCGCGTCGCCGCCGAGATCGCCGATCGTGCGGAGCAGCGCGAGCGCGAGGAAGCCGACCACGAAGAACGGCACCGCCTGCTTCCAGCGGGGCAGGCGTAGCCGCGCCGTTCCCGTCGCGCCGCGCTGGTGTACCCACGCAGCGCCCGGCACGACGACGATCATGAACGCGTTGCGCAGCAGCTTCGTCACGGCTGCGGTTTCGAGCACTGCCGGATCGCCGAAGTGCTGCGCGGCGAGCATGCCCGCGCCCGCGACCTGCGCGGTGTCGTGGATCGCGGCGCCGAGGAACAGGCCGGCCAGCCGCGGGTCGCCGGCGAACAGCGCCTGCGACGCGAACGGATACACGACCAGCGCGAACAAGCCGAACAGCGTCACGCAGCCCACCGCATAGCTCACCTCGTCGTCGCGGGCGCCAATCGCCGGCCCGGTCGCGGCGATCGCGCTGTTGCCGCAGATCGCGGTGCCCACCGCGATCAACGTGCCGAGCCGACCGGGCAGCCCGAGGAATCGGTTCACGATCGTCACGAGCACGAGCGCCGTCGCGATGCACGCTGCGACGATCGGCAGCGCGGTCAGGCCGATGCCGCCAACCGCCGCGAGCGACAGCCGCAGACCGAGCAACGCCACGCCGACCCGCAGCACGCGCTGGACGCAGAAACGCAGACCCTCGTCGTAGGAGGCGGGCAGACCGAGCGCGTTGCGGATCAACAGGCCGAGCAGGATCGCGGCGAGCGCCGGCGGGGCCGGGGTCTGCTCGAAGCCGAGCCACGCCACCCCGATCCACTCGGTCGCCGCGACCGCAGCGAATGCGAGCAACCCGGCGATCGCCACGCCCGGAAGCACGCGCGCCGCGGTGTCGAGCGCCGCCTGCGCCGCGACCCGCCACGGCTCGCCCGCGGCTGGAGCGGGGAAGGGCAGCTCGGGCACCCCCTCCATCGACCCGACGAACCGGAAGCGCTCCGGATCCTCGTACAGGTTTGCTTCTCTCGGTGCGGAAGCCATCGCCGGCGCTCCTGGAGGATCGGTCAGTATCGGAAGAATCTAGTTCCAGACTGAGCCGGGTGCCTCCCAATTTGGGTTCCCTTCGCGCATTCTACTGGGAAGAAACGATCTAGCTGAGGCCCATCGATGGTTAAAATTGACTCGATCGACCGCCGGATCCTCGAGGAGCTCCAGCGCGACGCCGCGCGCCCGATCGAACAGATCGCCAGTCTCGTCGGGCTCACGCAGAATCCGTGCTGGCGCCGGATCAAACGCCTCGAGGCCACCGGCGTGATCCAGCGCCGCGTCGCGATCGTCGATCCGGTGAAGCTCGGGCTCGGCCTCACGGTGTTCGTCAGCATCCGGACCAACCAGCACACCGACGTCTGGCTGGAGCGCTTCGCCGCCGGCGTGCGCGGGATCCCCGAGGTGGTCGAGCTGTACCGGATGAGCGGCGAGACCGACTACCTGCTGAAGGTGGTTGCGCGCGACGTCGCCGACTACGACCGCATCTACAAGCAGCTGATCCGGGTGGCGGAGCTCTACGACGTGAGCTCGAGCTTTGCGATGGAGCAGATCAAGTACACGACCGAGATGCCGCTGGGCTCGGCGGTGTAAGATGCCGGCGTGACCTTCACCGGCCTCGCCGAGATCCTGCGCAGCCACGCCCGCGAGCGGGGCGATCGGCGCGCGCTGGTGGCGGGCGGCCGCACCTGGACCTACCGCGAGCTGCGCGA
>CAZPNB010000162.1:0-7860 GCA_964587305.1 uncultured Spirochaetales bacterium
GTGACGATGGACCGCTACCAGGCCGACTGGCGGATCGTCGAGCGCGGCTGGAACACCCACGTGCGCGGCGACGCGCGGCCGTTTCGCAGCGCGCGCGAGGCGATCGACACGCTCTACCGCGAGGACCCGTCGGTCAACGACCAGTACCTCCCGGCGTTCGTGATCGCCGACGCGAACGGCCCGGTCGGCCCGATCCGCGACGGCGCGTCGGTGGTGCTGTGGAACTTTCGCGGCGACCGCGCGATCGAGCTGTCGCGCGCGTTCGAGGAGAGCGACTTCGACGGCTTCGCGCGCGGCCGCCGCCCCGACGTGCTGTTCGCCGGCATGATGCAGTACGACGGCGACCTGAAGATTCCCGTGCAGTATCTGGTGGAGCCGCCGGAGATCGAGCGCACGCTCGGCGAGTACCTGGTGCACAACGACGTGCACCAGCTCGCGATCAGCGAGACCCAGAAGTTCGGGCACGTGACCTACTTCTGGAACGGGAACCGCAGCGGCATGATCGACCCCAGCCGCGAGCTCTACGTCGAGATCCCGGGCGACACGCTGCCGTTCGAGGAACGGCCGTGGATGAAGGCCGCCGAGATCACCGACCGGCTGATCGCGGAGCTGCGGACGGGTCGTTTCCGCCACGCACGGCTCAACTACGCGAACGGCGACATGGTCGGCCACACCGGGCAGCGCGACGCATCGGTGATCGCGGTCGAGTGCGTCGACCTCCAGCTCGGGCGCCTGCTGCGCGCGATCGCCGCTCTGCACGGCGCGCTGATCGTCACCGCCGACCACGGCAATTGCGACGACATGTTCGAGCGCGCCAAGGACGGCTCCGCGCTGCGCGACGACGCCGGCCGGCCGAAGCCCAAGACCAGCCACACGCTGAACCGGGTGCCGTTCTACGTCTACGCGCCGGGGGCCGAGCTGGCGCTGTCGCGCGGGGTCGCCGAGCCGGGGCTCGCGAACCTGGCGGGAACCGTCTTGCAGCTTCTCGGCTATGCCGCGCCCGAAGGCTACGCGCCTTCCCTACTCGCCGGCTGAGGTTTCGTCGTTGACACGTGGGGCGCCCGGCGTCTAGCGTCAACCGGGCCCTCCCCCTCACGAGGTCAGCATGCGCGCCCATCGACTGCTCGCTCTCTTGTCGATCGTGATTCCGCTGTCGGCATCAGCGGAGGATCTCGCTGATCTGTTCCCGGACCTGGTGCAGCAGGCGCAGGTCGGGCTCACCCCGATCGTGACGATCGTGGGCGGTCCGAATCCCGGCACCTTCTCCCCCGACGCGGGCGAGTTCGTCGTGGGCACCTTCGACGCGACCGCCAGCGTCGACAATCTTTCCGGGCAGATCGCGGGGCAGTTCCAGCGCTTCCCGGTCGGCTCGACCGTGGCCGCCTTCACGTTCCAGTTCGACCCGGAGCTGAACGTCTTCAACCGCTCGACCGAGGGCCTCGGGCCGCTGCTCTCGGAACGCGCGCAGACGACGGGCAAGGGCAAGTTCAACACGTCGTTCGCGTACTCGCGGGTGGAGTTCAGCGTCTTCGAGGGCGACGACCTGGACGAGATCAATGTGGGTTTCGTCGGAACACCCGTCACCATCTCCTCGGTTGGTGCCCAGACCACCTCCAACTACGCGGGTGGAGGGGGGCTGATCGATTTCGCCGAGAGCCTCCCGCTGGCGATCGGGCCGGGGCAGGTGATCCAGTTCCAGAATCCGCAGGGTAGCTCGACGATCACCGGGCCTGGCGTTGCCGGAGTTCATACCGACACGTTCACCTCGGGCAATGTGAGCGTGCCCGGCGTGCGCTCCCTGCTCGACGCAGAGCTCGACGTCGACGTGTTCGCGTTCTTCCTGAACTACGGGGTCACTGACTGGCTCGACGTCGGCGCGGTGGTCCCGCTGCTGAACGTCGAGGGCACGGGTCAGGTCACCACGATCGGGATCGTCGATCAGAACACGGGTGCTTCGACGATCTCCCAGACGCCACGCGAAAGCGACAGCAGCTTCGGCTTCGGCGACATCCTGCTGCGCGCCAAGGCGCGGGTGCTGACCAGTAAATTCGTCGACGCAGCGGTGCGGGGCGACGTCACGCTGCCGACCGGAGACGAGGACGAGCTGCGCGGCTACGGCGACCCCGCGTTCGGGCCCACCCTCATCCTGTCGAAGACCTTCGGGATCATCTCACCGCACGCGAATGCGGGGCTCAACTTCCGCACCGACGACCCCGACCAGAACACGGTCCGCTGGGCGAGCGGCCTCGACGTGCAGCCTTTCGAGGTGCTCACGCTGACCGTCGACGTGATCGGTGAACACCTGCTCGACCGCAACGAGGACATCGGCAAGGACATCTTCGGAATCGCGGGCGGCCTGAAGGTGAATCCGTGGCGCCGGCTCGTGCTGTCCGGGAACGCGCTGGTGCGGCTGAACGACGAGGGCCTGCGCGCCGACGTGATTCCGTCGGCCGCTCTGGAGTACACCTTCTTCTGACACGGCCAGCCGCGGGTCACCACTCCCTTCAGTCTGGAGGGAGGTTCCGGTTTGCGCCGTCGGCCCGTAGCGCTCGCTCTCTTCGTGGGGATCTCCCTGCTGGGCGCGAGCACCGGCCGCGCCGCCACCCTCGCGTTCAGCGACGCGAGCAGCGATTCGACGCCGGCCGCTTGGCTCGCCGCCACGCTCAGCTACACGCTGATCGACCCGCTCACGCTCCAGATCAGCGTCCGGAACGACACCTCGCAGGAGCTGCCGTTCGACATCACGATGATCTTCTTCAATGCGCTCCCCGAGGTGGAGTACCTGTCGCTCGTCTCGGCCGAGAGCTCGGTCGATGGTGAGAACACGAGCGCGTGGCACCTGGGTTACTACGGCTATGACCGCCGCACCGCCAGCTTCGGCGAGTTCGACTATTCGCTTCGCACGGAGTTTCTCGCGCCCGCCGCCGATCGCATCGCCCCTGGCGAGATCCAGGACTTCACGCTCTCTGCATTCTGCTCAGGCTATGTGGGATGCGCGATCAATGGCGTGCTCGGTGGCTGGAGCGAGGACGGATATCGTTCGGCGAGCGCCGCGCTCCGCTTCGAGTTCGGGCCGCAGGGCGACGCAGCCTTCGGCGCGCTGACGACCCCGGTGCCCGAGGGAGACACCGGAGCCCTGGTAGGCATAGGCCTCGTCGCGCTCGCCGCCGCGCACCGCCGCCGCTGACTCAGCGCGGCCACACGCGCGGGCAGTCGGGGTCGCCGAGCGGGTCGCCGTCCTGGACGCGGGCATGGTGGGGCTTCTGTGGAGCGCCGGCGCGGATCTGGTAGCGGGCGTCGTCGCCGCAGTAGCGCACTGAGATCGCGCGGCGGCGGCGCGTCGACGCGTTCGGATACGCGCCGTGCAGCGTGCGCGCGTGGTGCACGGCCACGTCGCCGGGATCGAGCTCGAAGCTCACCAGATCGAACGCGCCGGGATTCGCGTCGATGTCGGGGAGCTCGTCGCCCTCCGTGCCCGGGATGTCCTGGCGGGTGACGAACAGGTTCGGCTTGTAGACGCGGCCCCAGCGGTGCGACCCGCGCACGTAGCGCAGCGCGCCGCTCTCGGACGTGACGCGGTCGAGCGGACACCAGGTGGTGCAGGCGTGCTCGCCGGTGACGTGGAAGTAGCCCATGTCCTGGTGGAACGCGGTCGCCTCGCGGGTGCCCGGCTCCTTCACGAGCAGGCTGTCCTCGTACAGGTAGACGGCCTCGGAGCGCATCAGCGCGGCGGCGATCCGGGGCAGCGGAGACTCGATCGCGAACGCGCGAAACGCCGCGTCGTGCCGCCAGTGGTCGGTACCGGCGCGGAAGCGCCCCGCCGCATCGCCGATGACGGGCTTCGCCCCGCTGCGCGCGATCGCCGACAGATCGGCGGTGCGCGAGGCGGTGAGCTCGCGCTCGAGCGGCTCGCTCATGCGCTCGATCCATGCCGCCGGGATGACGCCGCGCAGGCAGACGACGCCGTCGCGCGCGAACGCGTCGACCTCTTCGGCGCGCAGTGAACGTCCGGCGTTGCGATCCACGCGTCAGCTCCGCGGCAGCCGCGCGTCGCGCAGCGCCGATCGCCGCACCTTCCCCGCCTCGTCGCGCAGCGGCGTGTCGACGTACTCGAAGCTGCGCGGCGTCTTGTAGCGCACGAGGTGGTGTGCCAGATGGGTGCGGAGCTCGTCGTCGGTCACCGCGGGGCGCGCCTCGACGATTGCGTGCACGCGCTGGCCGAGGTCGGGGTCGGGCAGGCCGATCACCGCGCACGACCGGACGTGGGGGTGCGCTTCGAGCGCCGCCTCGACCTCGGCGGGGTACACGTTCGAGCCGGCGGTGACGATCAGGTCGGTGCGGCGGTCGACGAGATAGAGATAGCCGTCGGCGTCCAGCGTGCCGAGGTCGCCCAGCGTCTCCCAGCCGTCGTCGGTCGCGCGCGCGTCGGCCCCGACGTAGCGATAGGTCGAGCCGCGGCCGCCGGGCGGCATCATGAACACGTCGCCGATCTCGCCAGGCGGCAGCTCGCGGCCGTCCTCGCCGAGGATCCGGATCTTGCGGCCGCCCGTCGGCCTGCCCACCGAGCCGGGGTGATCGAGCCACTCGCGGCCCGAGATCAGCGTGCCGCCGATCCGCTCGGTGCCGCCGTAGGCCTCGAAGATGCGGTCCGGGCCGAGCCAGCCGATCAGCTCGCGCATCAGCCACGCCGGGCACGGCGCACCGCTCGACACGACGCGCTCGAGCGAGGAGAGGTCGTGTCGGATGCGCTCCGCTTCGGGGAGCCGCCAGATCCGCAGCAACATCGTCGGCACGAACGCGACCCAGCGCACCGCGAAGCGCTCGATCAGCACGAGCGCCTGCGCGGGATCGAAGCGCTCCATCAGCACCACGGTTCCGCCGAGCAAGAGCGTCGTGCTCGTGTTCAAGAAGCCGGCCGCGTGGTAGAGCGGGCCGGGCACGAGCGCGATGCTGCCGGGCTCGTTGCCGTAGAAGGGCTGCGTCGGGTCGCACTCGGCGGGCAATGCATCGACGATCAACTTGGGTCGCCCGGTGCTGCCGCCCGACGCGAGCGCCTGGCGCGACGGCGAGGTGCGGTCGGGCAACGGCGCGTCGCCGTGGTGCGGCTCGGGTGCGAAGCCGGCCGGCACGCTCGGCGCACCCGCCGCTTCGGAAGCGGCCACCCCGACGACGAGCGCGGGCTTCGCCTGTTCGAGGATCGCGCGGCGCTCCTTCTCGGGCAGACGCCACGAGATCGGCTGCGGCACCGCGCCGAGCTTCCAGATCGCGAAGCAGGCCAGCACGAACTCGACGCCGTTCGGAAGCGCGACGGTGACGAAGGCGCCGTGCGCGACGCCGCGCTCGGCGTAGGCCCGCGCGAGGAGCGTCGACTCCCGGTCGAGCTCGGCGTACGAGAGCACGCGGTCGCCGCACACCAGCGCGGTCCGATCGGGGGAGCGCTCCGCGTGCAATCGCAGCGCTCCCGGGTAGGACATCGTGGTCATCGGCGACGAGTATGCGAAACTGGCGGCCGCCCAACACCCGGTGGCTATATGGCGGCGAGCGCGGCGATCGCGGCCAAGCACTTCCAGTAGACTGGGCCCGCCAACGTCCGAGGAGACGACCGTGCCGCAGACCCGACCTCGCCCGTGGACCGCGAACGAGGAGCGCATCGCGACGATCGTCACGCGCATCATGTCCGTGCTCAACACCGCGCTGTTCAAGGCGAGCGGAGGCCGGCTCGGCAACAAATTCCTGCGCGGCGCTCCGGTGTGCCTGGTGACGACCACCGGCGCGCGCAGCGGCCAGCAGCGCACGACCCCGCTGATCTCTCTGGCCGATCGCGACGACGTCGTGATCGTCGCACGCAAGGGCGGCATGAGCCACCACCCCGCCTGGTATCACAACCTCGCCGCGCATCCCGAGGCCCGGGTGCAGATCGGCAGCCGCGCGCGCGACATGCTCGCGCGCCGCGCCAGCGACGTGGAAAAGGCGGCGCTTTGGCCCCGGCTGGTCGGGATCTACCCCGACTACGACGACTACCAGGCGCGCACCGATCGCAACATTCCGGTGATGATCCTTTCGCCGCGCGGAGGGACGCCGTGAAACACCTCGAGGGCCGGGTGGCGGTCGTGACCGGGGCGGCGAGCGGCATCGGCCGCGCGTTCGCGATGCGCGCCGCCGCCGAGGGCATGCGAGTCGTGCTCGCCGACGTGGAGAAGGGAGCGCTCGAGGCCACTGCCGGCGAGCTCGAGGCGAGCGGCGCCGAGGTCCTCGCGGTGCCGACCGACGTCGCTGATGCCGCCGCCGTAGCGGCGCTCGCGAGTGCAACCGTTGACCGTTTCGGCGGCGTGCACGTGGTGTTCAACAACGCGGGCGTGCTGGTCGCCGGATCGATCTGGGAATGCAGTCTCGACGAGCTTCGCTGGTCGGTGGACGTCAACCTGTGGGGCGTGATCCACGGTATCCGCACCTTCGTGCCGATCCTGCTCGAGCAGCGCGGCGAGGGGCACGTCGTCAACACCGCGTCGATGGCGGGCCTCACCTCCGCGCCGTTCCTCGACATCTACACCGCGACAAAGCACGCCGTCGTGGCGCTGTCCGAGAGCCTGTACAAAGACCTGTTGATGATCGGCTCGCCGGTGCGCGCGTCGGTGGTGTGCCCCGGCCTGATCCAGACGCGGATCATGGAGTCGCTGCGCAACCGCCCCGGCGCGCGCGATCGCGACCCCGACCGCCGCGAGCAGAGCGCCGGCGGCGCGCTGATCGCGAAGTTCCTGACGGACAACATCGCCGGCGGGTGGCCGCCCGACCGCGTGGCCGACGCAGCGTTCGCCGCGATCCGCGAGGAGCGCTTCTACGTGATTCCGGCACAGGACGAGGTCAAGGCGGGCCTGCACCAGCGGATCGACGAGCTGCGCGACGAGCGCAACCCGGCGATGCCGCACATCCCCGAGTCGGTCGAAGGAGGTAGAACGCCGTGATCTACGAGCAGATCCGCTACGAAGTGATCGATCCCGTCGCGATGATCACGCTCGATCGCCCCCAGGCGCTCAATGCGTGGACGCAGCGCATGGCGGCCGAGGTGAAGCACGCGGTGGCGTGTGCCGAGGCCGACCCCGACGCAGTGGCGATCGTGATCACCGGGGCCGGGCGCGGCTTCTGCGCCGGCGCCGATCTGAAGGTCCTGCGCGGCATCAGCGATGGTGAGCGCGAGCCGGCGATGCCGGCCGAGCTCGACGCCGACCCGGGCGATCCGGCGGTCGGCGACGACTTCCGCGGCACCTACACCTACTTGATGTCGGTGCGCAAGCCGGTGATCGCCGCGATCAACGGGCCGGTTGCCGGCATGGCGGTTCCGATCGCGCTGTGCTGCGACCTGCGCTTCGCGTCGGACCGCGCCGTCTTCACGTTGGCGTTCTCGAAGCGCGGCCTGGTCGCCGAGTGGGGATCCGCGTGGATCCTGCCGCGCCTGGTCGGACCCGCGCACGCGCTCGACCTGTTGTTCTCGTCGCGCAGGGTCGATGCCGAGGAAGCGTGCCGGATCGGCCTCGTGAACCGCGTCGTTCCGCACGACGAGCTGCTGCCGGCGGTGCGGAAGTATGTCGCGGATCTCGCCGCCGAGTGCTCGCCCGGATCGCTGCGCATCATGAAGCGCCAGGTCTATCAACAGCTCACCCGCGAGCTCGGGCCGTCGGAGCTGGAGGCAATCCGGTTGATGAAGGAGAGCTTCGAACGGCCCGACTTCAAGGAGGGCGTGGTCTCGTTCATCGAGAAGCGACCACCGCGCTTCGGCCGCGTCTAGCGCGTACGTGACGAAGCTCGTAGGAGTCCTGTCGGCTCCGCCGACCGAGCTGCACCTCGACGCGCCGCACTGGATTT
>CAZPNB010000163.1:0-3739 GCA_964587305.1 uncultured Spirochaetales bacterium
GATGGTGGGAACGCCGCACAGCGTCGCCAGCGCGCCGAAGTGCTCGCGCGCGGCTTGGTGCGAGAAGGTGCCCTCGGGCCCGAGGTACGCGACCCGGACCGGCTCCTCGAGCGAACGCGTTGCCGAGATGATCTCCCGGAACACCGGGCCGAGGCCGTCGGTCGGAAACGGACCCGCGTTGTCGGCGCGCAGGCGGTCGACGATCCGGCGCTCGCGCGTGGGCTCGTAGACAGCAGTGCCCTCTCCCCGCTTGAGCTGCCCCACCGAGACGACCAGCGCGGCGCGCTCGTTCAGGCGCTCGACGATCGCGTCGTCCACCGCATCGATCCGCTCGCGCAGGCGATCGAGCTCGACCCGCGATGCACTGGGGTCTCGCGACGGCTGGGATGATTCGGGCCGGGACATGGCAGAAACGCGCTAACCCCTTGAAAAATCAGGCGCAGAGTAGGCCATGACCCCCGCGCGCCGCAAACCGGTCCGGCCCGATTCCCATTGCGTGGCAACAGGTTACCGCTGCAACTCGCGCCGAGAAGCCAGGCCCCTCGGGGATCGCATCCAACCTCGCGAAACCACTCGCGCTCTTGCCTTCAAGCAGCCCCGCACCACCGTCGATAAGCGCGTCGTGAGCAGCGAAGAGATCGTTCCGCGTGCCCCCGATCTCGCGGGCGATCGGCCTGCCGCGTTCAGCGGCCTGGCCACCCAGCTGATCGTGTTCGTGTTCGCGTCGACCTTCGTCACCGCGACGCTCGTCAGCTGGATCTCGATCCAGTCGGCCAGCGGATCGCTCCGCACAATGATCGAGCGGATGTATCCGCTCTCGCTCGAGCATGCTGCCCAGCGCATCGAGCCGTGGGTGGATCGAATCCGCCTCCACCTCGAGCACGAAGCACACCACCGGGCCTCAGATGCGCAGAGCCCCGCCACAGCCGAGGACGGCCGGTGGCTCGACGGGCTCGCCATCTACGATAGCGGCGTGCGGCAGCACGCGTGGGGAAGCGTGCCCGAAGAAGCGAACGCCGCGCTCCGCGCCGCGGATCGCGTGGCGGCGATCCGCCTCGAATCGGGCGCCTGGGCGCTCGCCGTCGCGCCACAACGGCAGTCGGAGGGCCCGGAGCTCGTCGGCGTCGTGTCGCTCGCGCGCCTGGTGCCGCTGCTCGAGCTGGGGCTTCCGACGGAGGACGCGCTGCTCGCGCTGGTCGACGGCGAGGGCCGCGTGCTGATGAGCGCCGGAAAGCCGCCGAGCCGCGCGCCGATCGACCAGATCGCGGTGCAGGCGTTGCTGTCGCGGGGCGCGCTCCGTGAGACGGAGCTCGCCGGCGAACACGTGATCGGCGCCGCGCGGCCGGTCGCGCTGCTCGACTGGCACCTCGCGATCCTCACCCCGTTCGACGCGGCCTACGCGCCGGTGCTCTCGGTGGTGACACGGGTACTGCTGATCGATCTGTGCATCATCCTCGTGTTCAGCTTCCTCGCCTACCACATCACGGCGCGCGTAGTGCGGCCGATCGGACACCTGTCCGACGCCGCGCGGCGCCTCTCGCTCGGCGAGTCGGACTTCGAAATCCCGGAGCGCTCATCGCGCGACGAGATCGGCCTGCTCACCCGCACCTTCAACGACATGATCCGGAAGCAGCGCCGGCACCAGCAGGAGAACGAGGAGGCCCACCGGCACCTGAAGGACCAGAACGACCGCCTCCAGCAGGCGAACGAGGTCTTGAACCAGCTGTCGATCACCGACGGCCTCACCAAGCTCAACAATCACCGTTTCTTCCAGGACCATCTCACGCGCGAGATCCGGCGCGTGGAGCGCACCGCGGAGCCGCTGTCGATCCTGATCATCGATATCGACGACTTCAAACGGCTGAACGACCGCCTGGGACACGCCGCCGGCGACGAGGTGCTGATGCGGATCGCGGAGATCCTGACCGGAGCCGTGCGCATCAGCGACCTGTGTGCCCGCTACGGCGGCGATGAGTTCGTGATCCTGGCCCCGAACACCAACGCGCAGGGTGCGTATGCGCTCGCCGAGAAGGTCCGCACGTCGATCGCGGAATCGTCGTTCATCGTCGACGATTCGCTGCGCCCGCTGCGCGCGACGATCTCGATCGGCGTCGCCACGTTCTGCGGCAACCGCAAGCGCTTCTTCCAGAAGGCCGACCAGGCGCTCTACCGCGCCAAGGCCGACGGCAAGAACTGCGTGGTGGTGCACGAGGATGATCTGCCCCAAGACGACGGGGCGCCGACCGCGTAGCATCCGTAGCCGTGACCGTCGTGATCGGCCTCACCGGGGGAATCGGCTCCGGCAAGAGCACCGTGGCGCGGATGCTCCGCGAGCAGGGCGCGACGGTGATCGACGCCGACGCGATCGTCCATGAGCTCCAGGCGCCGGGGACGCCGATGGTCGCCGATCTGGCACGCGCGTTCGGGCCCGGGATCCTCGATGCCGCCGGCACGCTCGACCGCAAGGCGCTCGGCGCGATTGTGTTCCGCGACGAGACCGCGCGGCAGCGGCTGAACGCGATCGTGCATCCCCCGGTCGGCGTCGAGTTCGGCCGCCGGCTCGCCGCCGCGATCGCGTCAGGGGCGAAGCTCGTCGTGCTCGACATCCCGCTCTTGTTCGAAGGACGCGCGTCGGGCCGCGGCAGTGCGGCCGCGCGCGACGTCTCGGCGGTCGTGGTGGTGTGGGTCCCGGAGGCGGTGCAGATCGAGCGCCAGATCCAGCGCGACGGCTGTTCGCGCGACGAGGCTGCGTCGCGCGTCCACGCCCAGCTCTCGCTCGACCGCAAGCGCCTGCTCGCCGATCACGTGATCGACAACGCGGGCCCGCTCGCGGAGACCGAGCACCAGGTGCGCGCGTTGTATCGCAAGCTGGTTGGCGGGTTACGGCCTTCGGCCTGACCCGCCCTACGTAGGGCGGATCAGCGGTGCGTCATCCGCCGCAGCGGCCGCTTGAGCTCCGCGACGAACGATGCTGCGTCCGCGACCGCAGCATCGGGCGACGCCGCGCGCGCAATCCGATCGACCAGTGCGCTGCCGACCACGACGCCGTCGGCAAATGTCGCGACGCGCGCCGCCTGCTCGGGGGTCGATACGCCGAACCCGACGCAGACCGGCACGTCGGAGACGGCGCGCACCGCGCGCACCTCCTGCTCGAGTGTCTCCGACAGCTCGCGCCGCGCACCGGTGGTGCCGGTGAGCGACACGAAGTAGAGGAAGCCGGCGGTCCGCCGCGCGAGCATCGCGAGCCGCTCGGGCTGCGTGGTGGGCGCCGCGAGCAGGATCGGATCGACGCCGCGCGCGCGCAACGCGGCGTGCAGTGTCTCGCCCTCTTCGGGCGGCAGATCGACCGCGATCAATCCGTCGACGCCGACCTCTGCTGCGGCCGCGGCGAACTCCTGCTCGCCCATCGCGAGCAGGTTGTTGGCGTAGCCCATCAACACGATCGGTAGGTCGACGCGCGAGCGGAGCGTTGCGACGAGCTGGAGCACCTTGCGCAGCGACGCGCCGGCGCGCAGCGCGCGCTCGCTGGCGCGCTGGATCGTCGGCCCCTCGGCCATCGGATCCGAGAACGGGACCCCCAGCTCGACCACGTCGGCGCCGGCGAGTGCGAGCGCCAGCACCAATGCCTCGGTGGTGGCGAGATCCGGATCGCCGGCGGTGACGAACGGAATCAGCGCCGTCTCACCGCGCGCGCGCAGCTGCGCGAACCGGTCGGCCAGTCGGCTCATGCGCCGCGGCC
>CAZPNB010000164.1:0-2982 GCA_964587305.1 uncultured Spirochaetales bacterium
GAGCGCGATCGCGATGAAGCCCATCAGGGCGCGGCCGGCTGGCCCGCCGAGCGTCGCGCGCGTCACCTCCGCGATCGAAGAGGCCCCGTGGCGCACCGAGGCGAACAGGGCCGAGAAGTCGTGCACCGCGCCGATCAGGACCACGCCCAGCGCGATCCACAAGAGGCACGGCAGCCAGCCGAAATCGCGCGCGGCCAGGATCGGCCCGGCGATCGGACCGGCGGCGGCGATGGCCGAGAGGTGCTGCGCGAAGAGATAGAAGCGCGGCGTGGGCACGAAGTCCTGGCCGTCGGCCTTCTCGTGGGCGGGAGTCCGGCGCGCATCGTCGGGCGCCAGGCGTCGCTCGACCCAGCGACCGTAGGCGTGGTAGCCCGCCAGCAGCAAGAGGCCGAAGGAGAGCGCGAGGAGCGGCAGCACGCGTCTGGTCCTAGCCGAAGAACACCAGCGTCACGACCACGAACAGCGGCACGAGGACGAGGCCCGAGTACAGCATGTACCCGAAGAAACTCGGCATCTTTATGCCCGCTTCCTCGGCGATGGCCTTGACCATGAAGTTCGGCCCGTTGCCGATGTAGGTGTTCGCGCCCATGAAGACGGAACCGCAGGAGATCGCCATCAGGAGCCGCGGGCCGATCTCGAAGTTCTCGTGGTGCGACAGGAGCTGCGCCAGGTAACGGCCCTCGAGCGGCACGCCCTCGATCCCGCAGGCCGTCGAGGCGAAGGTCAGGTAGGTCGGGGCGTTGTCCAGGAACGACGACAGCACGCCCGTGCTCCAGAAGAACTGCCACGGTTCGCGCATCGTGAAGCCGAAGCCGAGGACCTCGCGCTGGCCCTGGCCCCAGGCGTTCAGGATCAGCAGCGCCGGCGTCATGGTCACGAAGATGCCCGCGAACAGCACCGCCACCTCGACCACGGGCGTCCAGGAGAAGCGATTCAGGCGCCGGTTCTCGGGGTCGGTGGTGAACCAGGAAGCAAGAGTGAGCGCCAGGAGCAGGCCCTCCTGCACGCCGACGGGCCAGGGATCTCCGCCCGTGCCCAGGCCCGCGCCACCGGCGTAGATCAGGAAGACCACGCCCAAGAGGTACGCGAAGTTGAGCGTGCCGGTGATGCGCAGCGGCGCGTGCTCCATCACTCGTTCGAGCTGCGAACCGGGCCGCGCGCGCTCCTCGAGGTCGAGCACGCGCTGGTCCCAGACGTTGAAGATCACCAGCAGCGCGCCGTTGACCAGCAACCACTCCTTCCAGAGCTGAAAAGTCCAGGTGAAGGGCACGCCCTTGATGTAGCCCAGGAACAGCGGCGGGTCGCCGAGCGGCGTCAGGAGCCCGCCGCAGTTCGAGACCACGAAGATGAAGAACACCACCAGGTGCACGCGCCGCTGGCGCGATTCGTTGGCGCGCAGGAACGGCCGGATCAGCAGCACCGAGGCCCCGGTCGTGCCGATGAAGCTCGCGCTCAGGCCGCCCAGCGCCAGCACGCCGGTGTTCATCAGCGGCGTGCCCGACAGCGAACCGCCGATGTGCACGCCGCCGGCGATCACGTACAGCGCGCCCAGCAGCAGGATGAAGGCCACGTACTCGTGCAGCTTGTGCCCGAGCTCCAGGACGCCCGCGTTGCCGGGCAGCGCGAGCATCAGGATCACCACCGGCACCGAGAGCACGACCGCCACCAGGCCCTTGTTGCGGTTCGACTCCCACCAGTGGTGCGCGACCAGCGGCAGCAGCGCGACCGAGGCCAGCAAGAGCGCGAAGGGCAGCAAGGTCCAGAGGCCGAGCGTCCGTCCGAGCTCGCCCGAGAGCAGCGCGAGGTTCACGCTGCGGCCTTGCGCTCGCCACGCGCGACCACCACCGCGACGCACAGATCGCCGCTGACGTTCAGGACCGTGCGGCACATGTCCAGGATGCGATCCACGCCCAAGATCAGGCCGATGCCCTCGGGCGGCACGTTCACGCGCGCGAGGATCATGGCGATCACCGGGATCGAGCCCGAGGGCACGCCGGCCGTGCCGATCCCGCCCAGGATGCAGATGCCGACCACGGTGATCTGCTGCGCGAGATCGAGCTCTACGCCGTAGAACTGCGCCAAGAACAATACAGTCACGCCCTCGAACAGGGCCGTGCCGTTCTGGTTGGCGGTCGCGCCGATGGTGAGCACGAAGCGGCTCACGTGGGGCGGCAAGCCGAGCTCGGTCTCGGCCACGCGCAGCGAGGTCGGCAGCGTGGCGTTCGACGAAGAGGTCGAGAAGGCGGTGACCATCGCGGTCTTGATGCCGCGGAAGAACGTGCGCGGATCCATCCCGCCCAGGAAGCGCACGAACAGCGAGTAGACGACGAACTGGTGCAGCGCCAGGGCCAGCAGCACCACGGCCACGTAGCGCGCCAGGTTCGAGAGCACGTCCACGCCGATCTCGGCCGTGAGCGAGAACAAGAGCGCGAAGACGCCGATCGGCGCCAGGCGGATCAGGCGCTCGATCAGGATCATGAGCACCTCGTTCAGGCCCTCGAGCACCTCCTTCAGGCGTGCGGCCCCTTCGCTCTTCGCCAGCGCGAGGCCCATGCCGAAGACCAGCGCGAAGAACATCAGCCCGAGGTAGTCGCCGCCGGCCGCGGCCTTGAACGGGTTGTCGGGCACGATCTGGATCAGGAGCTCGAGGCCGCTCTTCGGCGCCACGGCGGCGCCGACCGCGGCGGCGCGTTCGGAGGCTCCTGCGATCAGCGCCTGGCGCTTCTCTTCCGATAGGCCCTGTCCCGGGCGCAAGGTGTTGACGAGCACCACGCCGAGCAGCACCGCCACGCTGGAGAAGAGCAGCGTGCAGCCGAGCGTGCGCAAGCCCATCCTTCCGAGCGACTTCAGGTCCTTGAGCCCGGCCACGCCCAGCGCGAGCGAGACGAACAGGAGCGGCGCCACCATCATGAACATGGCGCGCAGGAACACCTTCCCGACCGGCGTGGTCAGGTTCGCGACGGTCCAGCGCAGCCACCCGGC
>CAZPNB010000165.1:0-6502 GCA_964587305.1 uncultured Spirochaetales bacterium
GTGGTGGCCCAGGCCAGAGTCGAACTGGCGACACCCGCATTTTCAGTGCGGTGCTCTACCAACTGAGCTACCGGGCCACGGGGCCGGGAGGCTAGCGGACGCGGCGGGCGCGCACCCCCGTGGTAGCTTGCCGACATGTCGACCGCTCGTGATCGCGCCTGCGCCCCGGTGGTCGCGCTGCTCGCGGTCGCGCTGCTCGCCGGATCGGCGCAGGCCGCGGCGCGTTCGCCTGCGTACGGCACGCGCGGCATGGTGGTCGCCTCCGAGCCCCAGGCCGCCCGGGCCGGCCTCGCGATGCTCGAGCGCGGCGGGAACGCGGTCGACGCCGCGATCGCCACCGCGTTCGCGCTCGCCGTTACGCAGCCGTTCTCGGCCGGGCTCGGCGGCGGCGCGTTCTTGTTGATCCGAACCGCCGACGGGCAGGTGATCGCGCTCGATGCTCGCGAGACCGCGCCCGCGGCCGCGACCCGCGACATGTTCGTCCATCCCGGTGTGCCCGAGCGCGCGTCGCTCGTCGGCCCGCTGGCGGTCGCCACGCCCGGCTTCGTCGCCGGCTGTGCGCTGGCGCTCGAGCGCTGGGGCACGCTGCCGCTGGCCGAGGTGCTCGCGCCTGCGATCGCGTTGGCGGATCGCGGCTTCGCGATCGGGCGCTATCACGCGCGCATGATCGAGGCGATGCGATCGCGCGGGCTCGCCGAGCGATTCCCCGAGACGGCGCGGATCCAGTTTCCGCCGGCGGGGACGCCGGCGCGGCCGGGCTGGCGGCTCGTGCAACCCGACCTGGCGCGGGTCCTGCTGCGGATCGCCGCCGAGGGGCCCGATCTCTTCTACACCGGGGAGCTCGCCCTGGCGATCGTGGAGGCCGTTGCTTCGCGCGGCGGAATCCTCGCGCGCGAAGACCTCGCAGCCTACCGCCCGGTGATCCGCGAGGCGATCACCGGCAGCTATCGCGGCCACGCGATCCACTCGTTCCCGCCGCCTTCCTCGGGTGGCGTGGCACTGATCGAGGCGCTCAACATCCTGGAGGGCTCCGATCTCGCGGAGCTCGGCGCGGGCTCGTCGGCGAGCGTGCACCGGATCGCCGAGGCGATGAAGCTGGCGTTCGCCGACCGCGCGGCCTACCTGGGCGATCCGGACTTCGTGCCCGTGCCGGTCGCGCAGCTGATCGCGAAGCCCTACGCCGCAGAGCTCCGCGCGCGCCTCGACCCCGCCTGGTGGCAGCGGGCCCCCTGGCACTGGCTTGCCGGCGAGCGCGCGATCCGCGTCGCGGGCCCCGGCCTGTCGCAGAACGACTCCGGCACCACCCATCTCTCCACCAGCGACGCCGCCGGCAACGCGGTCGCGCTGACGATGACGATCAACACGCCGTTCGGGTCGGGGATCACGGCCGAGGGCACCGGCGTGCTGCTCAACAACGAGATGGACGACTTCGCGGTCGCGACCGACGTGCCCAACGCCTACGGCCTGATCGACACACGCGGCGCCAACGCGATCGCGCCGGGCAAGCGCCCACTCTCGAGCATGACGCCGACGATCGTCGAGAAGGACGGCGCGCTACTGCTGGTGACGGGCAGTCCGGGCGGGCCGCGGATCATCAGCACCACGCTGCTCTCGGTGCTGAACGTGATCGACTACGGGATGGACGTGTCCGAAGCCGTGTCGGCCCCGCGCTTCCACCATCAATGGCAGCCAGACCGGCTCAGCGTCGAGCGGGCGGTGCCGCGCGACATCGTCGAAGCGCTGCGCGAACGCGGTCACGAGGTGGCCGTGGAAGAAGAGAACTGGTCGGCCGCCGAGGCGATCGCGGTCGACGCCGACGGCGCGTTCTGGGGCGGCAGCGACCCGCGCACCGAAGGGCTCGCAGCGGGATTCTGAGCCTCAACCGCCGCGGACGACTGCCTCGGTGTACGCGTCGAGATCGACGATCCGCCGCGCCACGCGCAGCACGTCTTCGCTCGTCACCGCGCGGATCCGTTCCGGATAGGCGCGGCTCGCGGCGGGGCCGAGCCCGTACAGCGCGTTGAGGCTGGTCTGCGCGGCGTGCACCGCGTTGCGCTGCCGGTCGATCGAGAAGTTGCCGAGCAGGTGCCGGCGCGCGGCGTCGACCTCTGTCTCGGCCGGGGCGCTGTCGAGCAGACGGCGCAGCTCGTCGAACAGTCCGCTGCGCGCGGCGGCGAGCTTCTCGGGCGCGGTGGCGATGTAGACCGCGAAGTAGCCGGGTGCCAGGCCTTCGACACTGGTCGCGGTCACCGAGTAGGCGAGGCCCTGCTTGTCGCGCAGCTCGAGGAAGAGCCGCCCGCTCTGCCCGGCGAGCAGCTGCGAGATCACCTCGAGCGCGAAGCGGTCTTCGTCGTCGACCGCGACGCCGCGGAATCCGATCACGAGATGCGCCTGCGCGCGGTCCTTCACCAGCTCGGCGCGGCGCACCTCGCGCGGCGGAGCCTCGAGCGGCGGGGAGGGCGGCGTGAACGCGCCGTCGTCCTGCACCGCGAGCCGCGACGCAATGCCCTGCGCGACGGCGTCGGGGTCGACATCGCCGGCCACGGCGATCACCAGGTTGCCCATCCGCACCAGGCGCTCGTGGTGTGCGATCACCGCGTTGCGGTCGAGCGAGCGGATCACCTCGGCGCTGCCGAGCGTCGGCATGCGATAGGGGTGTTCGAGGAACAGGTGCTCGGCGAACAGCTGGAACGCGCGCTGTCCGAGCCGGTCTTCGCGCCGCTCGATCGCGGCGAGCGTTTCGGCGCGCTCGCGCTCCAGCTCGGCCTCGTCGAACGCGGGCTCGATCAGCACCTCGGCGAACAGGTCGAGCGTCGGGTCGAGCGCTTCACTCGGCGCCTCGAGCGTCAGCCCGAAGCTGCTGCGGCCGGAGAAGACGTCGATGTCGGCCGCGCGGCTCTCGACCGCGCGCGCGAAACTCGCCGCCGAGTGGCTCTCGGTGCCGCGCAGCCACATCGACGCGAGGAAGGCGGTCAGGCCCGAGGTGGTCGCGTCCTCGGCGAGCAGGCCGCCGCGCAGCGCCGCGCGCGCCGCCACCACCGGCACGTTGCGGCGCGGCACGACGTGCAGTGCAGCGCCACCGGGCAGCGCATAGCTCACGAGTTCCGGCTCCCGCGAGCGGACGATCGGCGCCGACATGGCGCGCGCGGTGCGCACGGCTCCGCGCTCCACCGCGCGGCCAATCGACGCCGCATCGAGATCGTGAGGTTTGTCTTCGGGTAGCAGCACGCCGATCGTCAACGCCTCGGGCCGCCACCACGTTCGAGCCACGCGCCGCAGATCGTCTGGTGTCGCGGTGCGCACCGCGTCGAGGTAGCGCGCCTCGGCGTCGAGGCCGCCGCCGGTGACCAGGAAGCTGCCGAGCTTCGCCGCGAGACCCGAGACGCTCTCGCGCTCGAAGTGCTCCGACGTCAGGAAGTTGATGCGGGCCTTCTCGAGCTCGTCCTGGCTGACGGGTTCCGCGCGCAGCCGCTCGACCTCCGCCACCGTCGCTTCGAGCGCATCCAGGATCCGCGGCGGGTCGGTGTCGAAATCGATCGCGGTCGCCCCGGGATCGAGCGGCGTGTACGACCACGCGTCGATCCGTTCGACCAGGCCGGCGCGTTCCTTCACCGACCGCACCAGGCGGCTGCTCTCGCAGTTGCCCAACAGGAAAGCGACGAGGTCGAGGTAGGGCGCATCCGGGTGGGAGAGTGCAATGCCCGGATACGCGATCTCCACCGATGCGCGTTCGAACGGCCGCCGCAGCACCGCCGAGCGCAGCTCGCGCTGTACCGGCTCCGGTCGCCGCGCGTGCTTCGCTCCGCTCGGCTCGCGTCCGGCAAACGCGCGCCGAACGCTGTCGAGCACCGCCGCGCGATCGAACTGCCCGACCGCCACGACGGCGAGATTGTCCGGCGCGTACCAGCGCTCGTAGAACCGGCGCACCCGCGCGCGGTCGAAGGACGCGACGCTCTCGCGTGTTCCGAGGATCGGATAGCGGTAGGGATGCTCGGTGTAGGCCGCCTCGAACACGGCGTTTCCCAGCACGCTGCCGGGCGAATCGTCGCTGCGCCGGATCTCCTCCTGCACCACCTCGATCTCGCGCGCGATCTCTTCCGGATCGAAGAGCGAGTGGAGGACGGCGTCGCAGAGCACGTCGATCCCGGTGTCCAGCGCGTCCGAGGGGAGCGTCGCGTGGTAGACCGTCACGTCGTAGGAGGTGTAGGCGTTGATGCGCCCGCCGGCTCCCTCCACACAGCCCGCCACCTCGCCGAGGCCCCGGCGTGCGGTGCCCTTGAACAGCATGTGCTCGTGGAAGTGGGCGAGCCCGCGCTCGTCGGCGCGTTCATCGGCCGAGCCCGCGCGCGCCCAGATCTGGAACTCCGCGACCGGCGCGTTGTCGGTCTCGTGCAGCAGAATCGTGAGCCCGTTCGGGAGCAGCTCGCAGTGGACCGGGCGCTGGCTCACGACCCGCCGAGCGTACCCGACGGTCCCTGCGTTCGCTTCTGGCGGCCGGGTCGGGCTCGGGGACATCCCGCCGGACGGGAATTGCGGCTCCGCCCCTGTCACCGGCACTCTTCCTCGCGATGGACGACCTGGGCGTGTATCTGCACGTGCCGTTCTGCGAGCGCATCTGCCCGTACTGCGACTTCCCGGTGCTGGTCGCGCGCCCGCTCACTCCGCAGACCGAAGACCGCTACGTGGCCGCGCTGCGGGCGGAGCTGGCCGCGCGGCGCGGCGATTTCGCGGGGCGCCGGATCGCGACGATCTACTTCGGCGGCGGCACCCCATCGCTCTTGCGTCCGGAGAGCGTGCGCGGGTTACTCGACGAGGTGCGCGCCGCCTTCCCGGGCGAGCCCGACGAGGTGACCCTCGAGGTCAACCCCAGCACGCTCGAATCCGCTCGCCTTCCGGGATTCCGGAGCGCCGGCGTCGATCGCGTGTCGGTGGGGATCCAGTCCTTCGACGACACCACGCTGCGACGGCTGGGCCGGGCGCACCGCGCGCGCGAGGGAGAGCGGACGCTCGCCGCCTGCCGCGAGGCTGGCTTCGGGCGCCTCTCGCTCGACCTGATCGTGGCGGCCCCGGGCCAGGACCTCGCAGCGGTGGAGCGCGACCTCGCCGCCGCCGTATCCGCCGGGCCGGACCACCTCTCGGTCTACGAGCTGACGCTCGAGCCCGGCACGCCGTTCGCGAAAGCCGCCGCTCGCGGCCGCCTCGCGACGGCGGACGAAGAGACCGCCGCCCGCATGATCGAGCGGGCGGAGGTGGTTCTGGTCGCGGCGGGCTACCGCCGCTACGAGATCTCGAGCTATGCGCGGCCCGGCGCCGAGGCGCTCCACAACCAGCGTTACTGGGAACGCCGCCCGGTGCTGGGGCTCGGCATGGGGGCGGTCTCCAATGATCCGCCTGCGGCGGGCCGGTCCCACGGCGTTCGCCGCACCAACCCGCGCACGCTGGACGCCTATCTCGACGTGGCCGACGGAGCCCGGGGCTCCGAGTTGGAGGTGCTGACTCCCCAGGTGGCGCGCGGTGAGGCGGTGTTCCTCGCGCTGCGCACCGAGATGGGCCTGGACGCGCAGCGCTTCGCCGGCGAGTTCGGAGCGCCGCCCCGCCAGTTCTTCGGCCACGCGATCGATACGCTTCGCGAGCAGGGCCTGCTCGCGGAGGGCGACACCGGCCGGTTATGGCTGACACCCCGCGGGCGCATGCTGTCCGACTCCGTCTTCACGCACTTCGTCTGATGCGCGGCTTGCGTTAACTTGGGCGCCATGTCGAAGACAGGACCGGTCCAGGGAGCCGCGGGCTCGGGCGACGCGGCTGCGCTCACGGAGCGCCAGCAGCACGTGCTGCGGGCCGCGATTCGCGCCTACGTCGGGGAGGCCGCGCCGATCGGCTCGAAGCACATCTCCCACCTGCTCCCGACCCAGCTCTCCTCAGCCAGCATCCGCGCGACGCTCGCCGAGCTGGGCGCGCTGGGTCTGGTCCACCAGCCCCACGCGTCGTCCGGTCGGGTCCCCACCGAGCACGGATTTCGCACCTTCATCGATCAGCTGCTCGAGCGGCAAGACGTCGCCGAATACGACCGGCGAGCGATCGCGTACCGCGTCGAAAGCGCAGGCGTCGATGCCGCGGTGGAGGTGGCCGCGCAGCTGCTCTCGGAGCAGACCCGCCTGCTCGGGTTCGCGGTGGCGACGCGGCTCGAGCGCGTGACGCTCCAGCACGTCAGCTTGGTGCGGCTCGGTGCGAAGCGCGTGCTCGCCGTGCTGGTCTCGAGCACCGGCGCAGCCTACCGCCGGGTGCTCGACGCGGATACCGCCCAAGGCCAGCGCGAGCTCGACCGGGCGGCCTCGCTGCTGAACGAGCGCGTGGTGGGCCGAACGCTCGGGGAGGTGCGCGATGTGCTGCGCCGCGAGACCGCCGCGCTGCGCCGCGAGGCCGACCAGCTGCTCTGCTGGGCGCTCGAGCTGGGGGCGCGTGTCGTAGCACTCCAGGACGAGGAGGTGGACGTCGTCGTCGC
>CAZPNB010000166.1:0-4542 GCA_964587305.1 uncultured Spirochaetales bacterium
AGGACGGCGAGGGCCGGATCCTCTTCAGCGACGTGCTCGGGGGCGGCGTGTACCGGGTCGACGCCAGCGGCGCGGTCGCCACGCTGGTCCCGAAGCGGCGCGGCGTCGGCGGGATCGCGCTGCACGCCGATGGCGGCGTCGTCGTGTCGGGGCGAGACATCGTGCACGTCCGCAACGGCGTCACGCGCACGCTCTACGCGATTCCCGGCCTGCCCGGCTGGAACGACCTGTGCACCGACGCCGTCGGCCGGGTGTACGCCGGCGCGCTGCGCTTCGCGGTGTTCGATCCCGCCGCCGAGCCCGTCCCCGGCGATTGCTTCAGGATCACGGCCGAGGGCGACGCGACGGTGCTGTACGGCGGCGTCGTCCACGCAAACGGCATCGCGTTCTCGCCCGACGGCGGGACGCTCTACCACTCGGATACGCGCGCGGGCGTCGTCGTGGTGCACGACGTCGACGGCGCGGGCCACGCATCGGGGCGCCGCGAGTTCCCGATGCGCGACGGTCAGCCCGACGGCCTCGCCGCCGACATCCTGGGCGGCATCTGGGTGGCTAGCGCGGGCGGTGGGCGCGTCGACCGCTACCTGCCCGACGGCCGCGTCGAGCGCAGCCTGCCGGTGCCGGCGCGGATCGTCACCAGCGTCTGCTTCGCGGGCGGCGATCGGCGCGACCTGATCGTCACCACCGCGGATCACCGCGAACGGCCCGAGCTGCGCGGCTGCGTGCTGCGCACGCGCGTCGACATCGCCGGAGCGCCGGTGTTCCCGGCACGGATCTGACGGGCCGGTCCGCTGGCCATGCGCGAGGACCTGTCGCGGCACTCGCCGTTCGGCGAATGGCTGGGCACATCCGTGGTGCGCACCGACGCCGAGCGGCGCGAGATCGAGGTGCACTACCAGGCGCGCGCCGAGGCGACCAATCGGATCGGCACGCTCGCCGGCGGCGCGCTCGCCGCGATGCTCGACTCGCTGACCGGCCTCGCGGCGCTGTCCGCCCTGCCCGACCGCGGCTTCGCGGTGCACACCGCGCTCGAGATCGACTATCTGCGGCCCGCCTCGGTGGGAGTCATCCGCGGCTTCGGCCGCGTGCTCGAGCTCGCCGAGCATACGGTCCGCTCCGAAGGCGAGCTGCGCGACGCCGAGGATCGCGTCGTCGCGCGCGGCCGCGCGACGCTGCGCATCCTGTCGCCGCGGAGTTAGAGAGCTACCGCTTGCGCGCGTGCAGGTCGCGCGGCAGGCCGAGGCCGCGCTCGCCGATGATGTTGCGCTGGATGTTCGACGCGCCGCCGGCGATCGCCACCGCGATCGCGCCCATCATCCGCGCCGTCCACGTTCCCGGCGTGCCGGTTGCGAGCGGCTGCTGCTCGGGCCCGGTCGGCTCGACCAGCGCGGCCGAGCCGATCCCGTCGTAGGCCATCTCCGAGATGCGCCGCCGCAGGTTGGTGCCGTGGAGCTTCATCATCAGGCTGGGCAGCGCGAGGTCGCCGTGATCGCCGCGCGCCGTCGAGGTGAGCATGCGCCGTCCGGTGTACTCGTGGGAGAGCAGGTAGCCCTCGATCCCGGCGAGCCTCTGGCGCACCGCCGGGTGCTCGAGCGCCGGCACGCCGTCGCGGCGCTGCCCGTGCAGCATCGCGACCAGCTCGTCGAACAGGCGCCTCATCGCGTTCGCGTTGCCGATCATGTTGCGCTCGTGCTTCAGCGTCGAGCGCGACACCTGCCAGCCCTGCCCGCGCTGGCCGACGATCCAGTCGGCGGGCGTCCGCGCGCCGTCGAAGAACACCTCGTTGAACAGCGCGCCGCCGGTCATCTCGCGCAGCGGGCGCACGTCGACTCCCGGCTGCTTCATGTCGAGCAAGAGGTACGAGATGCCGGCGTGCTTCGCCGCGCCGGGCTCGGTCCGAAACAGGCCGAACATGTAGCCGGCCTTTTCCGCGCCCGAGGTCCAGACCTTGTGGCCGTGGATCACCCACTCGCCACCCACCCGCTCGGCACGCGACGACAGCGACGCGAGGTCGCTGCCAGCGCCGGGCTCGCTGTAGCCCTGGCACCAGATGTCCTCGCCAGTCAGCGCGCGCGCGACGAAGCGCTGCTTCTGCGCCTCGCTGCCGAGATCGAGCAGCGTCGGCGCCAGCATGCCGGCGCCCTGCGTGAATAGCGGTCCCGGCGCGCCAGCCGCCGCGTACTCCTCCGAGAGGATCTGATCGATGATCACGTCGGGCTCGCGGCCAGCGCCTCCGTACTCGGCGGGGATGTGCCGGTAGACGTAGCCGCGCTCGATGCCGCGCTGTCGGAAGAGCGACTCGCGCTCGCGCTGCGGTAGCTCCGCTTCGTTCCCGGAGAGCGGCCAGCCGCGCAGGAACTCGCGAAGCCCGGCGCGGAACGCGTCGTACTTCTCACCGTATCGCAAGTCCATCCGGCCCCCCTACCAGCCCGCCAGGTCTGCGCTGCGCTCGCGGTGAACTTCCGGGGTCCCGAGGAACGCGCGATCGAAGAGAATGCGCTTGAACCAGATCTGCACGTCGGACTCCCACGTGTAGCCGATTCCACCGTGCAGCTCGACCGCGGCGCGCGCGACGCCGATCGCGCGATCGGTGATGTGCGCCTTCGCGACCGCCGCGGCGTGCGACGCGCGCTCGGGCAGGTGGTCGACCGCGTGCGCGGCGTACCACAAGAGACCGCGGGTCGGCTCGAGCTCGGTGGCCGCATTGGCGAGCTGGTGCTTGACCGCCTGGAACTGCGCGAGCCGCGTGCCGAACTGCTCGCGCGTACCGGCGTAGCCCGCCGTCATCCGCAGCAGCCGCCACGCGGCGCCGAACGCGTCGGCGGCGAGCAGCACGAGCGCGGCGTCGCGCACGCGCGCCGCAGCGCGCGCGCCGTCCGGTAGCACCTCCGACGGCGCGCCGGCAAGCTCGAGATCGGCGAGGCCGCGCGTGCGATCGACCCCGGCGACCTTTGCGCTGCGCACCCCCGGTGCGCTGCGCTCGACTAGCGCGAGGCCGCCGCCGCGCGTACCGACGACCAGCAGGTCTGCCGCGTCGCCTTCCGGCACGAACACCTTTCGCCCCGAGATCCGGCCACCGGCCGTCTCGGCCGCCCACTGCTCCGGCTGCCAGCACTCGCCCGGCTCACCGAACGCCACCGTCGCGATCACATCCCCGGTCGCAAGGCGCGGCAGCCAGGTCTCGCGCTGCGCTGGGCTGCCGCCCCATGCCAGCGCGAGGCCGGCGAGCGCGTGGCCGAGGAACGGCACCGGCAGCGCGCTCTCGCCCAGCACCTCGGCGACCAGTACGAGGTCGAGCACTTCGAGCCCGCTTCCGCCGTACGCGTCGGGGAGCGCGAGCCCCGCGACGCCAATCTCGGCGAGGCCCTTCCACAGCCCAGGGTCGTGTCCGTCTGCCGCCTCGAATAGCGCGCGCAGCCGCGCCGGGGGACACTCGGCTGCGGCGAAGCCCCGGATCGTATCCTGGAGCAGGCGCTGCTCTTCCGACAGTCCGAAGTCCATCGCATCTCCTTGTGGCCGGGCCGCCCCGATCGGAAGGGCAAGACCGCTGATATACCATCGCGCGAGGAGGATGTCGTGAGCGACACCGCTGATCCCTGGAACGGCTGGAAGCCGCTGCTCGACGAGCTCGAGCGCCGCCAGACGCGCGCGCGCGCGATGGGCGGGCCCGACCGGGTCGCGCGCCTGATGCACGGCCGCGGCAAGCTCGATGCGCGCCAGCGGATCGACCACCTCTTCGATCCGGGGAGCTTCGTCGAGATCGGCGCGCTGGTCGGCGGCGAGGAGATTCCCGCCGACGCGCTCGTCGCCGGCTTCGGGCGAATCGACGGCCGGATCGCGCTCGCGGGCGCCGAGGATTTCAGCGTGCTCGGCGGCTCGATCGGCCTGGGCTCGATGGCGAAGCGCTATCGGCTGTGTCAGCTCGCCGCGCAGGAGCGGGTGCCGCTGGTGATGATGCTCGACGGGGCAGGACACCGTCTGACCAGCTCACTGCACGGCGGCGGCGGCCGTGCTCCGAACGACCTGCTCGCGCTCGCCGACCTGTCCGGCCAGGTGCCGATGGTGTGCCTGGTGCTCGGCGCCTCGGCCGGGCACGGCGCGCTGACCGCTCCGCTCTCCGACATCACGATCATGAGCGAGGGCGCCGCGATGTTCACCGGCGGGCCGCCGCTCGTCCGCGCCGCCACCGGTGAGGACGTGACGAAGGAGGAGCTCGGCGGGCCCGCGGTGTGCGCCGAGACCGCCGGCACCGCGCACAACGTCGCGCCCGACGACGCGGCCGCGATCGCGATGGCGCGCCGCTACCTCGGCTACTTCCCGGCGAACCGCTGGGAGCCCGCGCCGCGCCGCGACGGACCCGACGCCGCGCCGCGTCGGCTCGACGAGATCCTGCAGCGGATGCCGGCGAACGACCGCCGCCCGTACCGGATCCACCCAGTGCTCGAAGAGCTGGTCGACGCAGGCAGCCTGTTCGAGGTGCAGCCGCGCTACGGGCGCTCGCTCGTGTGCGCGCTCGCGTTCCTCGGCGGCCGCTCGCTGGCG
>CAZPNB010000167.1:0-5299 GCA_964587305.1 uncultured Spirochaetales bacterium
ACGTGATCACCCTCCGCATTGGATCGCGTGAGGTGCAACGCATCACCGCTGCGCTCGAGGCACTGGAGGGGAAGAGCGTTCCCCAGTGGCTCGAGATCGACAAGAGCAACTTCGCGGGCGCGGTGAAGGCGCTGCCCGTTCGCGAAGACGTCACAATGCCTATCCAGGAGCAGCTCATCGTCGAGCTGTATTCACGTTAGTCGCCGTTGTCTGCCAAGAGGGACCCATGGAACGACAGGAAACCATCGCGAAGAACTGGCGAGAGCTGAAGCGCCCCCGAATGCTGGAGACGGAAGCCTCCGGCGGCGTCGAAACCTTCGGGAGGTTCTCATGCGAACCGCTCGAGCGCGGATTCGGGCTGACACTGGGCAATGCGCTGCGGCGTGTGCTCTTGTCCTCGCTCCAGGGGGCGGCGATCACGTCGATCAAGATCGGCGGCGTGCTGCACGAGTTCTCGACGATCCCGGGTGTGATGGAGGACGTTGCCGACATCGTCCTCAATCTCAAGGAAGTGCGTCTGCGTCTGCACGGCGACGGGCCAAAATTGTTGCGCCTGCACACGAAGGGTGAGGGCGTGCTGCGCGCGCGCGACCTCTCGGACGACCCGGCCGTCGAGGTGATGAACCCCGACAAGAAGATCGCCACGCTCTCGGCCGACGCCGACGTCGAGCTGGAGATCACGGTCGATACCGGCAAGGGCTACGTGGGCGCGGAGCGGAACAAGACCGAGGAGATGCCGATCGGCACGATTCCGATCGACTCGATCTTCTCTCCGGTGCACAAGGTCAACTACAGCGTGACCCCTGCGCGCGTGGGTCGGGAGACGGACTTCGACCGGCTGTCCCTGGAGATCTGGACCGACGGGACGATCGCTGCGGTCGACGCATTGGCCTACGCCGCCAAGATTCTCAAGGAGCAGCTCGCGATCTTCATCAACTTCGAAGAGCCCAGCGAGTCGCACGCGCCGATGGCTGACGAGCCGACGCCGCTCAATCCGAGCCTCTTCAAGTCGGTGGACGAGCTCGAGCTGTCGGTGCGCTCGGCGAACTGTCTGCAGAACGCGAACATCCGGCTGATCGGCGAGCTCGTGCAGCGCTCCGAGGGCGAGATGCTCAAGACGAAGAACTTTGGTCGCAAGTCGCTGAACGAGATCAAGGAGGTCCTCGCCACGATGGGTCTCGAGCTCGGGATGCGGGTCGAGGGATTCCCGTCGCGTATCGAGATCGAGCGCATGCGGGAGCGCGAGGTCTGAGCCATGCGCCATCGCGTGAACACGCGCAAGCTGGGGCGAACCGCGTCGCATCGGGTAGCGATGTATCGCAACCTCGTGTCGTCGCTGCTCCAGCACGAGAAGGTCGAGACCACCCACGCGAAGGCGCGCGAGGTAGGCCGGCTCGCCGAGCGGATGATCACGCTGGGCAAGCGCGGCGACCTGCATGCCCGGCGCCAGGCGATGCGCGTGGTCCATGGCCGGAGTGTCGCCGCGAAGCTGTTCGGGGAGCTCGCGCAGCGCTTCAAGAGCCGGCCCGGGGGCTACACGCGCGTGCTCCGCACGCGGCGGCGGGTCGGCGACGCGGCCGAGATGTCGATCGTGCAGCTCGTAGAGTTCGCGCAGGCGGACAGCGGAAAGCCCCCGAAGGAGAAGGGTGCGGGCCGTCGCAAGGCGACCGCCAAGAAGGCTGCGAGCAAGAAGGCGTCCAGCGACGAGGCGGCCGGCAAGAAGGCCACGGCGAAGAAGGCTTCCCGCAAGAAGAAGGCCACCTCGAAGGCCGACTCGGACTGATCGCGCATGGCGCGTTCCGGCTCGTGGGTGCTCGCAGCCGCCGTAGTGGCCGCGGTCGCCTTCGCACTATGGACCGGGCAGTCGATTCCGGACCCGATCGGCCGCGGCAGCGTGGCGCCCGCCTTCGTGCTGCCGGAGCGACCCGGGCCCGGTCAGATCGAGCTGGCATCGCTGCGCGGCGAGGTCGCGCTCGTCAACTTCTGGGCCACCTGGTGCGCGCCCTGCGAGCAGGAGATGCCGGCGATGCAGAGGCTCCACGAGGCGCTCGGCCCGAAGGGCCTCCGGCTGCTCGCCGTATCGGTAGACGACTCGAGTGACGCCGTCGATCGCTTCCGCGAACGCCTCGACCTGAGCTTTCCGATTCTCTGGGATCCCGAGCGGCGCGTTGCTGACGCGTACCAGGCGCATCGCTTTCCCGAGACGCTGCTGATCGATCGCGACGGGATCGTTGTGGAGCGCTACATCGGTCCGCGCGAATGGGATGCGCCACTCTATCAGGCGCGGATCCGCCGGCTGCTGGCCGGCGAGGACGGCTAGCGCAAGCCGTCCGGCGCGCAGCGAGGCGAAGCCGAGCGGAGATCGGACGGGTCTGCCGAGCGGAGATCGAACGGGCACGCCGCGCGCGCTACGTTTTGCGTGGCTCGGGGGGGGGACCGCGATGGGCGTGTGGCTCGCGATCGGGGTCGTCGTCGTGACGTTGGCAGTGGCGCTCACCGACGGCGACTCGGGGCTTCGAACCTGGTGGGCACTGCGCGACGACCTGCGCGCGGCGGAGACGCGCATCGAGAGGCTGCGCGTGGATACGGCAAAGCTCGAGCGGGACAGCGGCGGGCTGGAAGGCGATCCTTTCGCGCTCGAACGGGCGATCCGCGAGCGGCTTTCATTCGCGCGGGGTGGAGAGACGATCGTCCGCCTGGCCCCATCCGGTGACACAAGTCATCGGATTCCTTGACGAAACTAGCCCAAAACGCGACTCTGGTCCGAACCATGCGAGCCTCGCTCCACCAGCATCTCCGGGACCTCGTGCAGGATCTGCTCGACGAGGCTGGCGTCGAGGATCCGTTGCCCGAGTTCACGCTGGAGGCGCCGCGCAGCGAAGATCACGGGGACTTCGCGTGCAATGCGGCGATGCTGTTGGCGAAGTCGCTGCGCCAACCGCCGCGCGAAATCGCGCTGCGCCTCGCCGAACGGCTCGCGGAAGCGAGCGCGCTCGTCGCGCGCGTCGAGATCGCGGGGCCGGGCTTCGTGAACATCTGGCTCAGCGAGCAGCGCTGGCGCAGCCTGCTCGCGGAAGTGCTCGCGGCGGGGCCGCGCTACGGCTGGTCCGACAGCGGCGCGGGGCAGCGCGTCCAGGTGGAGTTCGTCTCGGCGAACCCGACCGGGCCGCTGACGCTCGGCCACGGGCGCCAGGCCGTGCTCGGCGACGCGATCGCGAGGCTGCTCGAGGCAACCGGCCACGACGTCACGCGCGAGTACTACTTCAACAACGGTGGCCGGCAGATGCGGATCCTCGGCGAGTCGGTGAAGGCCCGATACCTGGAGCAGCAGGGCCTTGCGGCGCCGCCTCCGCCTGCGGCGCTGGCCGATCCGGAGCGCGCGTGGGTGGACGAGGTCGACGGGCTTCCGGTGGTGTTTCCGAAGGGTGGCTATCAGGGCGCGTACATCGGCCTGCTCGCCGCCGGGCTCCTCTCGCGACACGGCGCGTCGCTGGTGGACGAGCCGGGCGAAGGGATCTTCCGCGAGACCGCCGAGACGCAGATCTTCGGCGAGATCCGCAAGACGCTCTCGGCGCTCGGGATCGAGTTCGACGTCTACAGCAACGAACGCGATCTCTATGACTCGGGCGAGGTCGCGCGCGTGCTGGCGGATCTCGAGCAGGCCGGCCTGCTCTACGAGAAGGATGGCGCGCGCTGGCTTCACTCGACCGATCGCGGCCTCGAGCGCGATCGCGTGCTCGTGCGCCAGAACGGGGAGCCCACCTACCTGGTCCCCGATCTCGCCTATCACCGCCAGAAGTTCGCGCGCGGCTTCGACCGAGTGATCGACGTGCAGGGCGCCGATCACAAGGAGCAGTTCCCGTACGTCGTCGCGGGAGTGGGTGCGCTCGGCTGTCCGGTCGATCGCCTCGAGCTCGTGATGCACCAGTTCGTCACGCTGACGCGCGGCGGCGAGCAGGTGAAGCAGTCCACGCGCAAGGCCACCTACGTCACGGTCGACGAGCTGCTCGAGCAGGTCGGCGGCGACGTGTTCCGCTTCTTCATGGTGCAGCGACGGGCCGAGAGTCACCTCGACTTCGATCTCGACCTCGCCGAAGACAGGGACTGGAAGAAAAATCCGGCCTACACCGTGCAGTACGCGCATGCGCGCACGGTGGCTATCGAGCGCAAGGCGCGCGAGAACGGCATTCCGCTTCCCGACGCGGGCAGCGTCGACGCCGACCCGCTCGTGCTGCCGGAGGAGATCGAGATCCTGAAGAAAATCTCCGAATTCCCCGAGGTGGTGCAGCGCGCCGCCGACACGCGCGAGCCGCATCATCTCTGCTATTACGCGCGCGAGCTGGCGGGCTTGTGGAATCCCTATCAACAGGACGGCGTGCGCCACCGCGTACTCTCCGACGACCCAGCGCTCACCAGCGCTAGGCTCGCGCTCGCGCTCGGCGTCCGGACGGTGCTCGCCGGAGCGCTGCGGCTATTGGGCATCTCCGCCCCGGAGCGAATGTGATGAACCAGGATCGGCGACGTGGGGGTTGGGTCTCGACGCTGCTGGCGCTCGTCGTGCTGGTGGTGGTTGGCTTCTTGTGCGGCGCGCTGGCCGGTTTCCTCTGGGAGGAGCCCGGGCTCGTGCTGGCCTACCTGAGTGGCGAGACCGAGTCGGTGGAGTGGTCCGAGCCGGGGCCGGTGGCGGCCGAGCCCCCGCCGTTCGCGGACAGCGCAGAACAGGATCGAGAGGCGCCCGCGGCGACGCGCGGTATCGACGCGGCGGCCGAGATGCCGCGGGAGACGTCTCCGGAGTCGACGGTGGCCGCCTTGGGCGTGACCGAGTTCGTTCCCGAAGTCGCGGCCGCGCCGCCAGCGAAGCCGACACCGCCGGAAGTGCCAGAGGCCGCGCCCCGGAAGCCGAAGACCGCTCCGGCTCCCGCCGCCAAACCTCCGGCACCGCGGGTCGCAGCGGTGGCACCGGGACGCTTCTCGATCCAGGTCGGCGCGTTTGGCGACAGCGCCGCGGCCGAGAATCTCGCCGCCCGGCTGCGCGCGCGCGGCTACAAGAGCTATGTGAAGACCGACGAGGCCGGAGGGTCGCGTTGGCGCGTGCGCGTCGGGCCGGTCGACGGGCGCGCGCAGGCGGAGGATCTGGCGGCCAAGCTCCAGAAGGGCGAGAAGCTACCGACCTGGATCCTCGACGAAGGCGCGGGCTAGTGCCCGCGCACTGGTTCGTGACGGGTAGCTACGGTCAGCTGGGCAGGGCGTTGATGGAGCGCTTGACCCACGCGGACACGCCCGTGTCCGGCTGCGACAT
>CAZPNB010000168.1:0-2897 GCA_964587305.1 uncultured Spirochaetales bacterium
CGGTTCACGCGGCCTATCGCGAGGCGAGGAACCGAATCGGCCACGCGCTCGAGCGGGAGAAAGGCGCCCTCGCGTCGATCGTGAAGTTCACCGGCGCCGCTGTCGACCTCGCGCCCTGGAACCAGAGCTTCGAAGCCACCCACCGGGGAAACGCGCTCGCCGTGCGCGCCCGTTATGAATCGCTCTCCGCGGCTCCTCGCGATGACGCCTCGATCGAGCCCGAGCCCACGGCGGCTGGCTCGAGAGTCCCCGTGAGAAGCGAGAGCGTCCAGGGACCGACCAACCTCTATTACTACGATCAGATCGCCGCGACGTTGGGTCCGGAGACTCCGCCCATTTCCCTCGAAGAGCTCGCGCAGTTCGAAGTGCTGAACTTCACAGACGGAAGGCGTTCGGTCGCGGAGATCCGGGACGCGGTGTCGGCGGAGCTCGAACCGGTCACCGTCGAGGCCGTCACCGAGTATCTGGAGGTTCTTGCTCGCGCCGGCGTCGTCCGGTTTCGGGAGTGAGCTTTATCTCGAGTAGAAGTCGATCACCTTCTCGATCGCCCGGCGGCAGACGGTACAGAACCTCTGGCTTCTCGTGAACATGATGCAGTCGACCTCGGGACGGTAGTACCGTTTCGCCTCGTACATCGCGCCCTCGAAGGCGCCGACCTTCCCCAGGTACTTCTCGACCTCGAAGAGCCGCACTTCGAACTCACGCACCTCGCGGAACAGGGCCTCCATTTCCGCCTCGGGGCGGCCCTCGGCCCGGATGCGAGCACGGCGCTCCTGAAATTCCCGCGCGCGCGACTCGAACTCCTCCTTCTGCCACGACGTCGGGAGCGGCGTTTCCGCGTCGACGACGTCCTTCCATTTGAGCTTCCCGGGGTCGAGGAGCGCGGTCACGTTCGGCTCCCAGGGCTCGGTCTTGACGGTCGAAGGCGCGTAGGCCACGGGAGAGGTGTAGTACTCGTCGGCGAGCCCGGCGAAGTGGTGCGCGAGTTCGTGGACGAAGACGTAGGGCGCTTCGGCGCTGTCGGCGGCGACGGTGCCGTAGAGCCCGAGGATCCCTCCCCCGCCGTAGGTCTCGTTGTTCACGACGATCTCGACGAATTCGTACGGAGCGAAAGAAGCGACGTCGCGAAACGCGCGGTTATCGAAGGTGAGGACGTAGCGCTCGGAGCCGAACGCGTCGTAGGTCGTTCCGAGAGGCGAGCGTCGATGAATGCCACTCGAAGGGCGGGAGATTCCTGACTCCGCGGCGAAGGGGCAAAGCGCCCAGACGTTGAAGTCCTTTCGCCGCTCCCGGAAGGGCGAGGCCTGGAAGAGGAGCTCCGTCAGGCGCCGCGCGTCCTTTTCGAACTTCGAGAGCTCGGACGAGGTGTAGCCGTCGCCGAGAATGAGAAAGTCGACCTTGGCAGCCGAGTCCCCGTTCTTCTCGATCTCGATGAGGGCGCCGGGCGGCGAGGGCTTCGAGCGATCGATGAACGTATCCTCGGGATCGACGAGCGTCGTCCAGATCTCGCGGAAGGCGTTGTCGGAGTCGCGCTTCTTGAGCACGACCTGCACCCGAGCCTCGGGGGCGGGAAAGCGCAGCGACTCGTGGAACGTCCGGTTCACCTTCGTCGCCTCTTCCGTCGTCTCCCACTCGCCGTAGATCGAGGCGAAGCCGCGGCTGAAGACGACGCGGTTCGTCGAACGGTCCACGACTTCGAACAGGTATTTCCCGAGATTCGTTTCGTCCACTGCTTGCGCCGGGCTTCCGGGCCAGGCAAGAGGCTCGATGACGATGCGTTCGACGCTGAAGAGCTCCATCGTCGCGTTCCCGCTGTGGTAGTAGTCGAGCCGCATCGTGGCCGCGGCCGCGAGCAAGGCGAAGGGCAGGACTGCGTTGACCATGGACGGCTCAGCGAATCGCGACCGGCCGTCCCGGCGAGCCGGTAGCGCCCTTGAAGCGGATCGGGGTGAAGACGAAGAGAAACTCGTAGACCTGGTCGCGCGCGAGCTCCTCCAGGGTCAGGTTCTCAATGTTGAAGATTCCGTTCTTCATGATGAGCTCCTGGTGGACGGGAGAGGCCAACTCGGGATTAGAGCTCGGCTGGACTTCGGTTCCCCCCTGATCGCCTCCGACCATCGAAGCCTTCCGCTCGATGACCCACCGCGCGACCTCGATGCCGATTCCCGGAGGCTCGTGGGAATACCTCGAAGGGTCGGTCCAGTACCGCGCCCAGCCGAACCGGAAGAGAATGGCGTCGCCCGGCCGCAGATCGGACTCCGAGAGGCCCTGCCTCTCGAGAGCGCCGCGCACGTCCTCGACCGTCACCTCGTAGCGGTTCGGAAGGCTTTCGACGCCCGCGTATCCCGCGACGTCGATCAGGATCCCCCGGGTGACGATGGGCTTCACGTTCTCGATGCCGAGCTTCTGAAGCCCGTAGGGGTTGTACATCTCGTTCCCCGTGAAGCCGTTGTAGTAGACGTCCTTCACCGTTCCGTCCGCCATGGTCATGCGCATCCCGATATGACCCGGCCCGTCGAACTGCGTTCCCACCTGGCCGATCTCGGCGCAGACGAACTCGTCGTTGCCGACGAGGGAGTTTGCTCCGGGAAACGAATAGGTCGGACCTCCGGGGCTGAGGAGAGTGTAGGTCCTCTGTCCGAAGCTCGGCATGTTCTTCTCGTAGACCTGGCCCACGTCGTAGATCCTCCCGGTCTTCACCAGCCGAATGGCCTCGAGGACTTTCTCGGGGGTGATCCAGTTGGAGCCGCCGGCCTGATCCCCCTCACCCCAGAGGGCGTTGGGCCACCAGGGGCCGGCGTCGCGGGTCTGCGCGTGAAGGACCCCGACTTCCAGAGCCGCCACCAGCAATACGAGTGCGAGTTTCATGGTTCTTCCCTCCGGGGCACTATAATGCC
>CAZPNB010000169.1:0-15185 GCA_964587305.1 uncultured Spirochaetales bacterium
CATCGCGCGATCGGGTGGCGATCAGCGCGCGTCGCGCGACGCGGCGAACTCTCGCATCCGCTCGAGCCAGCGATGCGCCCAGACGAACTCGGTCGCGAGGATCGCCAGCCCGATCGGCACGACGATCAGGGACGGACCGGGCAGCACGACCATCGCGATTCCGAGCCCGAAGATCGTCCCGCCGACGACTCCGATCACCACGCGCCGCGCGGTCCGGAAGCTCGTCTGGACCAGCCCCGGGAGTTGCGGGTCTCCGCCCGCTGCGTGGGCCATCGCAACAGCGCCACCGTGCGCGCTGACGAGCGACGTGAGGATCCCGACGCTGAGGATTCCGACGATGAACGCGAGCGAGACCGAGGTCGGAATCGGCGCGTGGTGGGCGAGCAGCATCTTCACACCGATGAAGGCGAGCAGGAAGATCAGGCTCTGCTTCATGTAGTGGAACCGGGCGATCAGCGGCGCGATCACGAAGTACAGGCTCCGCAGCCCCAGGATCGCGAATGCGTTCGAGCTGAACGCGATGAACGGATCCGACGTCACCGCAATCACCGCGGGCAGCGAGTCGAGCGCGAACAGCAGGTCTGAGCTCTCGACCACGAGCAGCGCCAGAAACATCGGTGTCGCGATCCAGCCATTGGTTCCGCGGATGAAGAACGCGGTGCCGTGGAGCTCGTGGGTGAGCGGCATGAAGCGCTGGAACAGGCACACGAGGCCATTGCGCTCCAGGTGCAGTTCTTCTTCCTTCTGGGCCATCATCTTGACCGCCGTCACGAGCAGGAACCCACCGAAGACGTAGGTCATCCAGCTGAAGCGCTGGACCAACGCGAGACCCGACACGATGAAAACGCAGCGCATCACGAGCGCGCCCAGCACGCCCCAGTACAGCAGGCGGTGCTGACTCTCAGCCGGAATCTTGAAGTAGGCCATCACCGTCGCGATGACGAAGATGTTGTCGAGGCTGAGTGATTCCTCGACCACCCACGCGGTCAGGAACTCCAACGCCGCCTGGGCCCCGTCGCGTTCGACTCCCGCTTGATCGAAACCGATCCCCAGCCAGTGATGCTGATAGGCGAAGTAGACGAAGACGTTGAACGCGAGCGCCGTGCTGACCCAGACCAGCGACCACAGCGCCGCCTCACCGGCGCTCTGCGCGCGCGCGTCGCGGTGAAAGACGCCGAGATCGAGGGCGAGCGCCAAGACCAGCAGGGCGATCAGCCCGATCCAGAAGAGTGAAATCACCGTTGGCACCGCCCCGGACGATTCTCTCGCAGACTATCGAATCCTGTCCACAGGAACCGCCTCCGTCGGCGCTGGATGCGTCGAGCTTCGGCCCCCGAAGGGTTGCCAGGAGGTCTGCGAACGCCGAAGGTTCCGAGCGGAGAGGTGCCGGAGGCCGGTCGAACGGGCCTGACTCGAAATCAGGTGTACGGGCAACCGTACCGTGGGTTCGAATCCCACCCTCTCCGCCATCCATCTCCGCCGCGCTAGAGTCGGACTTCGCGTCTGCGCGGAGCCGTGATCGCAGGGTCCCGCTCGAATTACGGACTCCGTGAACCCCGTCAGATCCGGAAGGAAGCAGCGGTAGCGGGGTTTCGATTGCGAGTGGGGGTGCCCTGCGATCTCTGCTCCGCGCGAGACCGAAGGATTGGCGTCCCCCATGTCGTACCAGGTTCTCGCGCGCAAATGGCGACCTCAGACCTTCGACGAAGTCAGCGGACAGGCCCACGTCACGACCCCGCTGCGCAACGCGATCCGCACCGGCCGCGTACCCCACGCCATCCTCCTTACGGGGCCGCGCGGTGTGGGCAAGACCACCTTGGCGCGGATCCTGGCGCGCTGCCTCAACTGCAATAAGGGTCCCACGGATACCCCGTGCGGCGGGTGCGACCCGTGCCGCGAGATCACCGGAGGGACATCGACCGACGTCCAGTAGATCGACGCCGCGAGCCGGACCAGCGTCGACGACGTGCGCGAGCTGATCACCGCGATCCGCTACGCCGCCGCACCCGGCAAGTACCGGATCTTCGTCGTCGACGAGGTGCACATGCTCTCGACGGCGGCCTTCAACGCGCTGCTCAAGACCCTCGAGGAGCCGCCGGCGCGCAGCCTGTTCGTGTTCGCCACCACCAACCCCGAGAAGATCCCATTCACGGTGGTTTCTCGTTGTCAGCGCTACGACCTGCGCCGGATCCGGTCGGCGGAGATCGTCGAACGCCTGGGCGAGATCACGCGCGCCGAGATTGTCAGCCTCTCGAACACGAGCCTGCTGGCGATCGCGCGCGAGGCGGACGGCTCGATGCGCGACGCGCAGACGCTGCTCGATCAGGTGATCTCCTTCGCCGGCAGTGAAATCACCGACGCCCAGGTGGCCCTGGTGCTCGACCTCGTCGACCGGCGCGTGCTGCTGCGAATCGCCACCGCCTGCATCGAGGGCGACGCCGCAGCGGCGCTGTGCGCCTGCCATGAAGCCGGCGAAGCGGGGCTCGACGCAAAGCGGCTGTCTGAAACGCTGCTCCAGCTGCTGCGCGACCTCGTCGTGGTGCGCATCGCACCCGAAGAGCCCCAGCTGATCGAAGCGTCCGAGGAAGAGATCGCGGAGCTGCGCGCGCTGGCGGAGCGCACCGACGTGACGCGGCTGCGGCGCATGTTCCGCGCACTCGTGAAGGAGCAGGAAGACCTCGCCTGGGCACCGCAGCCCTTCGCCGTCCTCGAGCTCGGCGTGGTGCGGCTCGCGACGATGCCCGACGGAGACGACGTGGGCCGGCTGCTTTCCCGGCTCGATGTGCTCGAGAAGCGCCTCGAGGCCGATGGCGCGGGTGGCGGTGGGTCGCCGGCCGGGAGCAGTCCGTCACCCGCCGGGGGCGACACGCGCGCCGCGCCGCCGCGGCGCAGCGAGGCGACGCCATCCTCCGGCACCTCGCCCGCGACCAGCCCATCCATCGATGCGGGTGCGCCACTCGCCGCCGTGCTGGATCGCCTGCGCGCGTTCGCGCGGCCAGAGCATCCGGGCATCTACGCAGCCTTGGACGGCGCAGAGCTGGTCGAGCGCGGTGACGAGTGCCTGCGCATCCGCGTTCCCGAGCCCTTTGCAGCGCGCCGACTCCGCGAGAAGCAGGACGCCGTCGACGCGCTGGCAGCGAGCTTCTTCGGCCGCGCGACCCGGGTCGCGATCGAGGATCAGCCCGGGCCCGCCGCCGGCGGGCCCGGCTCCGACGACTCGGGGCTCGATTTCTTGCGCCAGCGCCGTCAGGAGGCGCTCAACGATCCGGCGGTCGGGCGCGCGCTCGAGATCCTGGGTGCCGACATCGTCGAGATCCGCCCGCTCGGAGGGAGTCGCTAGTGCCCGACATCGCAGCGCTGATGGCCAAGGCCCAGGAGGCGCAGGCCAAGCTGGCCGCACTCCAGCGCGAGCTGGCCGCGCGGCGGATCGAGGGCAGCGCTGGCGGTGGAATGGTGCACGCTACGGTCTCCGGTGCGCTGCGCGTGCTCAAGATCTCGATCGAGCCGACCCTGCTTGCGTCGGGCGATCGCGAGATGCTGCAGGATCTCACCGCCGCCGCCGTCAACGCCGCGCTCGCGAACGCCCAGCGCGTGCTGCAGGAAGAGATGCAGAAGGCTTCGAGTGGGCTGGGGCTGCCGCTGTTCGGCAGCGACAAGACCCCCTGAGCGAGCCAGACCATGCGAAGCTCGCCTCCGATCGACCGCCTCGTCACCAGCCTCAAGCGCCTGCCCGGCATCGGGGAGAAGTCGGCGACGCGCCTGGCGTTCTACCTGCTCGGGGCGCCGGAGGTGAGCGTGCGCGAGCTGGCCGAGTCGATCGCGCGCCTGCAGCAGGACGTCGTGCTGTGCCAGCTGTGCTTCGACCTCACCGACCATTCACCGTGCGAGATCTGCCGCGACGAACGCCGCGACCGCACGCTCTTGTGCGTGGTGGAGGAGCCGGCCGATCTCGCCGCGATCGAGCGCAGCGGGCGCTTCCGCGGCCGTTACCACGTGCTCGGCGGAGCGTTCGCGCCGATCGACGGCGTCGGTCCCGATGAGCTGCGGATCGCCGAGCTCGAGGCGCGCGTGGCCGCCGGCGAGGTCGAGGAGGTGTTGCTCGCGACCAACCCCAACGCCGAGGGCGACGCAACCGCGCACTTCCTGATCGACGCGCTGCGGCCGACGGGGGTGCGGCTGTCGCGGATCGCGTTCGGCATGCCGCTCGGCGGCGATCTCGAGTACGCCGACCACGTCACGGTCGGCATGTCCGTCGAGAATCGACGGACGCTGTAGGAGACCCGCCGCCCGATGCTCAAGATCTGCGCACGGCGCGCCGAGACGATCCCCGTGGTGAGTTGCCACGAGCGCGGCCCGGGCGTTACTCTGCGGGAACCTGAAACGCTTTGATCCCGAGCGGTTATCGAGGCATTTGCGGATGCGCGACACACAGCTCGTGATGTACGACGAGGACTACCGCCAGATCCTGGCGGTCGTCCAGCGATTGGTTCGCGACGCGAACGCGAAGGGCATCTTCGTCGTGGACCGCAACGGCCAGCTGATCGCCGAAGCGGGTGAGCTGCGCGGCATCGACACGACCAGCCTCGCGTCGCTCACCGCCGGCTGCGTCGCTGCGACGGGCGGGCTCGCGAAGCTGGTAGGTGAGGACGACTTCCCGGTCCATTTCCATCAGGGCCAGCGCGACAACCTGCACATCACGCTGGTCTCTCATCGGATCATCCTGGTGGTGATCTTCGACGACCGCAGCTCGCTCGGGCTCGTGCGCCTGCGCGTCAAGAAGGCGGGCGCCGAGCTGGCGAAGGTCTTCGAAGAGATCCAGAAGAAGACCGAGCGGAAAGCCGCAATGGGCGGTGGCGGCACTCCCTTCTCCGAGATCACGGACGACGACATCGACAACCTGTTCTCGGTCTGACACCCTGGGCGAGACTCGCGTCTCGTGAGACTGATCCCACCTTATGTCGTTCATCAACTACTCGTCGCGCGAGATCAACTGCAAGATCGTCTACTACGGGCCGGGTCTGTGCGGCAAGACGACGAATCTGCAGTGGATCTACAGCAAGACGAACCCCGAGCTGAAGGGGAAGATGATCTCGCTCGCGACCGAGACCGAGCGCACGCTCTTCTTCGACTTCCTGCCGCTCGCTCTCGGCGAGATCCGCGGATTCAAGACCCGCTTCCACCTCTACACCGTGCCGGGCCAGGTCTTCTACGATGCCAGCCGCAAGCTGATCCTCAAGGGCGTGGACGGCGTGGTGTTCGTGGCCGACAGCCAGATCGAGCGCATGGAGGCGAACGTCGAGAGCCTGGAGAACCTGCGGCTCAATGTCGCCGAGCAGGGGCACGACATCGACGAGACTCCCTGCGTCATCCAGTACAACAAGCGCGACCTGCCCAATGCAGCTCCGCTCGACGAGATGAAGAGCCTGCTCAATTCGACCGGTCTTCCGGATTTCGAGGCGTGCGCCACCGACGGCAAGGGCGTCTTCGAGACCCTCAAGGCGGTCGCTCGCTCCGTCCTTCGCGATCTCAAGCAGATGAGCAGCTGAGGGCGTAAGCTCACGACCCGTGCCGCACGCACAGGTCCACGGCAGGAAGCTCTACTACGAGCAGCACGGCGAGCACGCCGGCGCGCCGCTCGTACTCGCGATCGGCATCGGCGGCTCGTGCCGCGGCTGGCTGCCGCTGCAGGTGCCGGAGCTGTCGCGCCATCGCCGGACGCTGATCTTCGACTATCCGGGCGTCGGCCACAGCGACGGCGACCCCGCGCCATTCACGACGGGCGACCTCGCCGACACGCTCGCCGGATTGCTCGACGCGCTGGAGATCGAGCGCGCCGCCGTGCTCGGCGCGTTCATGGGAGGCATGGTCGCCCAACAGCTCGCGCTCCGGCATCCCGAGCGCGTGGAGCGCCTGGTGCTCGTGGGCACCTACGCGCGTCCCGACGCCAAGCGTCGGATGCTGCTGGCCCAGTGGCGCGAGCTGGCTCGCATTGGCGTTCCGCTCGAGATCCTGGTGCGCGACCGCCTGTTGTGGACGGCCCAGGACGCGACGATCGAACAGACCGATCTGATCGAGCAGATGATCACCTTCTTCAGCCGCGACGGCGCACCGCTGACGTCCGAGCTGTTCGCCCGGCAGTGCGACGCCTGCCTCGGCCACGACGCGCTCGATCGGCTGCACGAGATCCGACGGCCGACGCTGGTGGCGTGCGGTCGCAACGACGCGCTGACACCGCCGAAGTTCCACCGCCAGCTCGCAGACGAGATCCCGGACGCGCGGCTCGTGACCTTCGCCTACGGTGCGCACCTGGTGATGGTGGAGTCGGCGGAGGCATTCAACCGAGCCGTGATCGAATTCACGTCGGAGAGCTGAGCGCAGCGGCGGCCGTTCAGAACCGCACTTCGACGCCGACGCGCGGCGTCGATCGCCGTTCCGGTGCCTCGGCGCCGGGCTCGTCGCGTTGATCGACGCGCACGCCACCCTCGAGGCTGACGTCCTCGTCGAGGGGGACGCGCAACACGGCTTCGATCTCCGAATGGGTCCCCTGGCGCGGACCCGCTGGTCCGATCGGCTCCGAGCGACGCTCGAGGCGCATCTGCCTCTTCAAGCGATCGAGCGCACCGGGCGGCGCTGGAGCGGGTGCTGCGGCGGGCGGCGGGGAGCGGAGATCGACGGACTGCTCTGCCGGCCGGGGTTCGGGCGCAAGCCGCAGCAGCGCGTCGAGCGGCAGGTAGGAGGGAGCGGGCGACGTCGTCGCGACCAACGGGGGCGCCGTCGTGGCGGTCAGCCCCGACACGGACTTCTGCACCGGGATCGGATTGCGCGGCGCCAGCGCGAGCGGAATCACCGGCCGGGGATCGTAGGACGGAGGGATGACGGGGCCCGGCTCCGACGATGCGACCGGCGCCCAGGTCTCGACGGCCGTTTCGGACCGGACCGCCGGATCCGGGGACCCGCATCCGGCAGAGGCCGCCGTAAGGCTGATCGACACCGCGAGCGCGCGAACGAGAGCCACGCGCTTCGCCGAGCCCGCGGAGTCGCGCCGAGCGTCGTTCATCGACGCAAGCTTAGCCCGTCCGGAACGAGAGATGCGGCAGCGTCTCGCGCAGCAGCGGGTGCGCCGCGGCGGCGGCCCGCAGCCCGTGCGCGGAGAGGGCGCTCGGCCCGCCTACCACGACGACGTTGTCGTAGCCCTCGACGCCGATCCGCACCAGAGCAGGGAACAGCGAGCGCAGGCTCCGCGAGACTTCGGGGGCTTCGTCGATCGCATTACAAACCAGCAGCCCCCCGCGGTGCACGAGCCGCGCCGCAGCCGCCAGCCCCGGATCGGGCAGCCATTCCGGCTTCCTGACGGCGCGGCCGGTGCCAATGAACACGTCCTCGATGACGACATCGAAGCGCGCGCGGCAGCGGCGCAGATACTGGCGCGCGCAGCCGTGAACCACCTCGACGTCTAGCGCGTCGAGGTCGAACCAGCGCCGGGCTACGCGTAAAACCTCGGCGCTGCTCTCGACACCGACGACGCGGCAACGCGGCGCGATCGCGCGCACCAGGCGCGCCGCGCTGCCACCGCCGAGCCCCAGCACCAGCACCGAGCGGCGGCGAGCGCGCGGCAGCCAGGCCAGCGGCGCCGCCAGTGCGTCCCAGACCGACCCGGTGAGCGGGCTGCCGGGCCGATACGACGACGCATGGGTTCCGTCGACGCGCAGCGACAGCGCGCCGCGCCGTCTCTCGACGGAGACGCGCTCGGCGGGGACCGTCGGCCCCTTCATCGCGGGCACGCGGTCTGGCGCGCGCAGCGCAGCAAGCCGTCCGGCGCGCAGCGAGGCGAAGCCGAGCGAAGATCAGACGGGATGGCCGTCCGGCGCGCAGCAAGGCAAGCCGAGCGAAGATCGGACGGGATGGCCGTCCGGCGCGCAGCAAGGCAAGCCGAGCGAAGATCGGACGGGACGGCCGTCCGGCGCGCAGCAAGGCAAGCCGAGCGAAGATCGGACGGGACGGCCGAGCGTAGATCGGACCGGCCTCGCCGCCGACGGTGCGCCGCATACAATCCGCAGGTGTCCGACCAACCGCTCGTCGCCCGCATCTCCGACACCCTCTTCACCGCCGGTGGCACCGTCGCCGTGGTGGCGCTGCCGGTTCCGGTGGACGAGCTCTTCGAGTACACCATCCCGGCCGCGAGTGCAGCGAAAATCTCACCCGGATGCCGGGTTCGCGTGCGCTTCGCAGGTCGTGTGCTGGTCGGCGTGGTCGTCGAGTGCGCCAATCGCGCCAGCTATCCGGGCCGGCTGCGCCCGATCGAGGCAGTGCTCGACGAGGCCCCCGCGCTCTCGACCGAGCTGATCGGCGTGTTGCGCGAGGCGGCGAGCGACGTGCTGTGTCCGATCGGGATCGCGCTCGCGACCGCGTTGCCGCCGGGCTCGGCGCCGATCGTCGCGCGCGGCTTCGCGCTGACGCCGCGCGGCCGCGTGGCCGCGCAGAGCGGCGCCGTCCCGGGCGCTGCCGGCCACGTGCTCGACTGCCTCGCCGCAGGCCCGCTGCCGCGGTCAACCGTCGTACGGCGCGTCGGGGCGGTTGCGCGCGGGGCGCTCGAAGCGCTGCGGCGCGATGGTCTGGTCGCGCCGCGCGAGATCGAGCAGGGTCCGCGCGCGAGGGTGGCCGTGGAGCGGATCGCTAGCCTCGCGCCGGGCGTCGCGCTCGCGCCAACGCGCGCGGCGCTGGCGCGCGCTCCGCGTCAGCTCGAGGTGCTCGAGCGGTTGGCGTCGGCGGGCGAGCTCAAGACGTCCGCGCTCCCCGCCTGCGCTCTTCGCGCGCTCGCAGAGCGCGGCTTCGTCCGGGTGCAGACGCGAGGTTCGCCGCGGGACGTGCTCGGTGCTCCGCTCGAGGAGTCCCGCGAGGTCGTGCTGACGCGCGACCAGGCCGACGCGCTCGCGCCGATCCAGGCGGCAGTCCGGCGGCGAGAGGCCAGCACCTTCCTGCTACACGGCGTGACCGGCAGCGGCAAGACCGAGATCTACCTGCGGGCGGTCGCCACCGCACTCGAGGCCGGGCGCCGCGCACTCGTGCTGGTCCCGGAGATCACGCTGACCCACCAGATCCTCGCGCGACTGCGCGGTCGCTTCGGCGACGAGCTCGCGGTGCTGCACAGCGGCCTGCGCCCCGGTGAGCGGCTCGAGCAGTGGCATCGGCTGCGCAGCGGCGCTGCGCCGATCGCGGTAGGGGCGCGATCGGCGCTGTTCGCACCGGTCGAGAACCTGGGCCTCATCGTGATCGACGAAGAGCACGACGGCGCCTACAAGAACGAAGAGGGCTTCCGCTACCACGCCCGGGATCTCGCGCGCCTGCGCGCGCGCGCGGCGGGCTGCCCGGTCGTGCTGGGCTCCGCCACGCCGTCGCTGGAGACGCGCTATGCGGCGGATCGCGGCGAGCTGCGTCGGCTGGTGCTCGCCCATCGCATCGGCGGCCGCCCGCTCCCCGCGGTCGAGCTGGTCGACCTGGCGCGCGAGCGCGAGTCGACGCCGCGCGGCCGCAAGGTGATCCTGTCGCGGCGCTTGCGCGCCGCACTCACGGAGACGCTGCGGGCGGGTGGTCAGACGATCCTGTTCCTGAATCGGCGCGGCTTCTCGACGAGGATCTTCTGCTTCGACTGCGGCCACGCCGAGCGCTGCGTCGATTGCGACGTGGGGCTCGTGTATCACGCGGCCGACGGAGCGCTGCTCTGCCACTACTGCGATCACCGCCGCGCACCGCCCGAGCGCTGCGCCGGCTGCGGCGCGCCGGACACGGCGCTGCTCGGGCTCGGCACCGAGCGGCTCGAGGAGGAGGTGCGCGCGCTGTTTCCACGCGCCCGCATCGCGCGTCTGGATCGCGACACTGCGGCGCGGCGCGGCACGACCGAGGATGTGCTGCGGCGCCTGCGCGACCGGCAGCTCGACGTCCTGATCGGCACCCAGATGGTGGCCAAGGGGCACGACTTCCCCGGCGTGCGGCTGGTCGGGGTGATCGCAGCCGACATCGGGCTGCACCTGCCCGACTTTCGGGCCGCCGAGCGCACTTTCCAGTTGCTCACACAGGTTGCCGGCCGCGCCGGGCGCGACACCGCACCGGGTCGCGTGATCGTGCAGACCTTCGTGCCCGACCACTACGCCGTGAAGCCGGTGATCGACCACGACTACGAGGCCTTCTACGCCCAGGAGCTCGCCCACCGCGCAACGCTCGGTTTCCCGCCGCTGGGCCACCTCGCGAGCGTGCTGGTGTCCGCTCCACAGCAGAGCGACGCGGTCGCCGGGGCGTCGCAGCTGGCGGCGGTGATCGCGGCTGCCGGCGCGTGCGAGCTGCTCGGCCCAGCACCGGCGCCGTTGCCGAGACTGCGCGGCCGTCACCGCCAGCAGCTCTTGATCAAGGGCGAGGAAGCCGCAGTGCTCCGCGCCGCCCGGGCAGCGCTCGCCGCGACGTCACGGTTGCGCGAGGGCGTCCAGGCCGCGGTGGACGTGCGTCCCTGGAGCATGCTCTGATTTCCGTTACGTTCGTCTCTGCGGGCATTCGCGTGCCGATTCCCGCATCCACCCGTTCCCGAGCCGAATTTCGATGCCGCTTCGACCCGTCCTTCAATTTCCCGATAAGCGACTCCGCCGCGTCTCGCGGCCGATCGACGCGATCACGGACGCGCTGCGCCAGCTCGCACAGGACATGTGCGAGGTGATGTACGACGAGCCCGGGATCGGTCTGGCGGCCCCACAGCTGGGCGAAGACCTGCGGCTAGTGGTGGTCGACACCGAGTGGCGGGACGAGGACGCCGAGAAGAACCCGCTGATCCTGGTGAACCCCGAGCTCTCGGAGCACGACGGCAAGATCCTGTGGACCGAAGGGTGCCTCTCGGTTCCTGATTTCGAGGCGGAGGTCGAGCGCGCCGAGCGCGTGCTGCTGCGCGCGCGGGATCTCGACGGCAACGAGCTGGCGATTCGGGCCGAGGGGCTGCAGGCCGTGTGCTTGCAGCACGAGGTCGATCACCTGGAGGGCGTCCTCTTCATCGATCACATCAGTCGCCTCAAACGCAGCCGCTACGTGTTGAAGCGCAAGAAGCAGCAGAAGCGAGAGGCCGAAGAGGACGGCTCCTCGGCGACGGCCTGACCGCCTTGCGCCTGATCTTCTTCGGCACGCCCGCGTTCGCGGTTCCGACGCTCGAACGGCTGGCCGGCGCGGCGGAGCACGAGGTGGTCGCGGTGGTGAGCCAGCCCGATCGCCCGCGCGGACGCGGTCGCTCGGTCCAGCCCTCACCCGTCTCCGCCGCAGCCCTGGGGCGCGGTCTCCACCTGCTGCGACCCGAGCGCGTCGGCGCACCCGAGGTGGCTCTCGCGCTGCGCGCCGCCACTCCCGATCTCGGAGTCGTCGTGGCGTTCGGACAGTTCCTGCCCAGGCACGTTCGCGAGCTGCCTCGCCTGGGCTACCTGGTGAACGCGCACGCGAGCGCGCTGCCGCGTCACCGCGGAGCCGCCCCGATCGCGCGCGCGATCCTCGCAGGCGACAGCGAAACCGGCATCTCGGTGATGCGCGTCGAACGCGAGATGGACGCCGGCCCGGTGGCGCTGATCCGCACCACGGCGATCGCGCCGGACGAGACCGCGGGGCAGTTGACCGATCGACTCGCGCTGCTCGCCGCCGACGCGATCACGGAGACGCTGGTGCGGATCGCCGATCGCAGCGTCCACTGGAGCGAGCAGGACGCGTCGCGCGCGACGCTTGCGCCAAAGCTCGCTGCCGAGGATCAGGAGATCGATTGGGCCGAATCCGCGGCCGCGATCGCGCGCCGGGTGCGCGCGCTGGCGCCGACGCCGGCGGCACAGACCGCGCGCGACGGCGAGCGGCTGCGCATCCTCGCCGCGCGCGCCGAGCCCGGTCCTAGCGACCGCCCGCCCGGCGTGATCCGGGCGCGGCCGGGTGAGTCGTTGCGCGTCGCGACCGGCGACGGCTGGCTGCGTCCCGAACGGGTGCAGCGCGCCGGCGGCAAGCCGCTCGACATCGCGGCGTATCTGCGCGGACGGCCGATCTCCGACGGAGATCAGCTCGGCGCGCAGAGAGGCGCGGCGCCAAGCCATAACCTCTAGACTCCTTTCGATGCGTCCCCTTCCGGTCCGACGGTCGCGCACGTGAGTGCGCAGACCCGCGGCCGTCCGACGCGGCCTCGCCGCGGCCGACCGGTGCGCGCCGGCTCCGAGACGCACCCGCAGGCGCCCACGCGCGCACGACTGCTGGCGCTGCGCGTCCTCGAGCGCGTCCAGCGCGCTGGCGCCTACGCGGACGTCCTGCTCCACAGCCAGCTGGCGCACAGCGGGCTCGGGGCGCTCGACCGCGCGTTCGCAACCGAGCTGGTCTACGGGACGCTCCGCTGGCGGGGCCGGATCGACTACCTGCTCGGTCGCTTTCTCGATCGCCCGCTCGACAAGGTCGAGGGAGTCGTCGCGACGGCGTTACGGCTCGGGGCCTATCAGATCCTGTTCAACGATCGCGTGCCACCGAGTGCGGCCGTCGACGAAGCCGTGCGCTGCGCGCGGGCGGTCGGAGCCGAGCGCGCTACCGGTCTCGTGAACGCCGTGCTGCGCAAGCTCGCGCACGAACACGCGAACGAGCGCCTGCCGGAGCTCGACAGCGATCCGCTCGGCCACCTGATGCACGTGCAGAGCCTGCCGCCGTGGATCGCGGCGCGCTGGCTCGAGCTGTTTGGACCCGCGGAAGCGGCGGCGCTCGCGGCCGCGTGTACCGAGACGCCTCCGCTGACGGTGCGCGTGAATCCGCGCCAGGGAGATGCCGGCGAGCTGCTCGACGAGCTGCGCACGAGCTTTCCCGACGCACGTCCGTGTCGCTGGGCACGCTACGGCCTCGTGCTGGGTCGGCGCGGCAACGCCGCTTCGCTGCCGAGCTTCCTGGCCGGTCGCTTCACGGTGCAGGACGAGGCTTCGCAGCTGGTGGTCGGTCTGCTCGATCCGCTGCCCGGAGAGACCGTGCTCGACACGTGCGCTGCGCCCGGCGGCAAGGCGACAGCAATCGCCGAGCGGGTGGGCAAGACCGGCTCGGTGCTCGCCCTCGACCGCCATCCGCGTCGGCTCGATCTGGTGCGGCGCGCCGCGCGTCGGCTCCACCTGGACCGGATCGAGTGTCGGGCAACCGACGCCACGCTCGATCTCAGCGATCAAGCACCGACGGGCGGCTTCGACCGCGTGCTCGTCGACGCGCCGTGCTCGGGGCTCGGCAGCCTTCGCCGCAATCCCGACGCGCGCTGGCGCGTGCGTCCGACCGATCCTGCCCGCCTGGCGGAAGTGCAGAAGGCTCTGCTGCACCGGGCGAGCCGCGTGGTGCGACGCGACGGCGTGCTCGTCTACAGCACGTGCACACTGCTGCCGGAGGAGAACGAGGCGGTCGTGGAATCCTTCCTCCGCGAATCCCCCCAGTTCGTGTTGGCCTCTCCGCCCGAAGCGCCCGAGGAGGTTCGCGATCTCGTGGAATCGAGCGGCTACCTGCGATGCTGGCCTCACCGCCACGACACCGACGGCTTCTTCGCCGCCCGGCTCGAGCTGCGCTCGTGAGCCGCGGCGCGCCGCGGATCGCTCCGTCGATCCTCGCCGCCGACTTCGCGGTGCTCGCCGCGGAGCTGGCGAGCATCGAGGCGGGCGGTGCAGACTGGGTGCACGTGGACGTGATGGACGGCCGGTTCGTTCCGAACCTCACGATCGGCCCGCTGATCGTGGAAGCGGTGCGTCGCTCGACCTCGCTTCCGCTCGACGTACACCTGATGATCGCCGAGCCGGAGCGCTACGTGGCCGACTTCGTGCGCGCGGGCGCGAGCACCGTGGGCATCCACGTCGAAACCTGTCCACACCTACACCGCAGCGTGGCGCAGATCCGGGAGACCGGCGCGCGCGCCAGCGTCGTGCTGAACCCGTCGACGCCGGCGGCCAGCATCGAGCCCGTGCTCGGCGACGTCGACCAGGTGCTCGTGATGACGGTCAACCCCGGCTTCGGCGGCCAGAAGTTCATCGAGGGCATGCTCGGCAAGATCGAGACGCTGCGGCGCTGGATCGACGAGCGCGGCCTCGACGTCGCGCTCGAGGTGGACGGGGGCATCGATCCGAAGACGATCGCTCGCGCGGCGCGCGCGGGCGCCGACGTGTTCGTGGCGGGAACGGCGGTCTTTGGCGCCAAAGATCGGCGCGAGGCAATCGCCGCGCTGCGGCGCGCGGCGAGCGAAGCCTGAAAGCGCGAGCGCGCTCGTAGGGCCCGGAGGGCTGGAGCATCCCGCCTTCGGCGATGCGGCTCTACCGGAAGGCGGGATGCGCTGCGCTTTCCCGCCCTACTCGGTGCTCGCTTTCGGGGCGGCCGCTTGCGGGGTCGTACCGAGGCGCCATACTCGGCCCGGCCATCCGGAGCTTCGGGGCGTGGCGCAGTTTGGTAGCGCGCTTCGTTCGGGACGAAGAGGTCGCTGGTTCGAATCCAGTCGCCCCGACCACTCCGGCGCCGCTCGCGGTCCGCCGCTGGCCGCGATTCGGGTAGACCCGACGCGGGCGCGGGTCTACCTTGCAGCTCTACCTTGCAGCTCGACTGGGCGGAGGTCCGTCCATGCGTCGTTCTCGCGCTTGCGCTCGACTCTGGCTGGCGCTGGTGGGATGTCTGCCGCTCGCCTGCTCGCCCGGCGATGGCACATCCGCGCACGACGTTCCGGTTCGCGTCGAGCGTGTTGGCGTCGACGCCCGCGACATGCCCGTGCTGCTGCTCGAAGAGCGCGGCGGATCGCGCTGGCTTCCGATCTGGATCGGCAGCGCAGAGGCGCACTCGATCGCGACTGTGATCGAGGCCCTTGCTAGTCCAAGACCCAACTCGCACGACCTCGCGCGGAGCGTGATCGACGGCCTGCGTGGTGAGGTGGTGCGCGTCGTGGTCACCGATCTTCGCGCGGGCACGTACTACGCGACGCTGACGCTCCGCTCCGGGAGCCGGCGCGTCGAAATCGATGCGCGGCCGAGCGATGCCGTCGCGATCGCGTTGCGCACCGGAGCGCCGATCTTCGTCCGCGACCGCTTATTCGACCACGCGGACCGTCCATTCGACGCCCCGTCGGATCGCGCGCCGTCGATCTGAACCGCAATTGATCGGCAACTCGGCCTCGCCAAGCCACGAATTCGTACGCGAAACAC
>CAZPNB010000170.1:0-3254 GCA_964587305.1 uncultured Spirochaetales bacterium
TCTTCTGGGAAGGCATCAACGGCGTGCTGCCCGTCTGGCTCAAGCGCGTGAGCGTGACCTACTACCTGAAGCCGCTCTTCCCGGTGGAGCTGCCCATCGAAGGTATCCTGGGCCTCTTCACGGTCGTCGCCGAGCCCACCCCATCCTGGCTCGCGGTGTTGGGCCTGCTGATCTTCGCCGCCCTAGTCCTCGCCTTCGCCTGTTGGCGCGTCCGGCGCCTGGAAGTGCTCTACAGCTCAGACTGAGGATCGGCTCTTCCCATCCCGCCGCCGATCCTCGAAACCAGGTCGGCTGCATATACACCACGAGCGGCCACCGGTTTCCGGAGGACCCGTCCTAACACGCCCCGGCAGAGACTCCCAGTCGCCCGTCGCAGACGGGCCTCGAGGGGCAGGCGCCCCTTGTACTCTCGCCGGTCGCTCTCCCACCGGCAGATCGGCTGGTGTGAAGATCACCTTCTCTGAAGCGGCGGACTCCGTCAAGTCTCTTTCCAAGAGTCGTCGCAGCGGGCTGGCGGTCGCGCTGCTCGCTGCGGCTCGGCCGCGCTATAGTGATGTTGTGTTAGGTATCGCGCTTAGCACGCTCCTGATCAGCGTTCTCTGCGACGGCACGAACGCCGAGCGCCCGAAGCCCCAAGAGCTGGACGGCCTCATCGAGGCGGTCGTCCGGCAGCGCCTAGCAGCCGGGCACGTTCGCTCGATCTCGGGTCCTCACGAGTCACCTGTGCAGCCCGTTTATGAGGCGTGCCTCGGATTGGAGGACCGCAGCGATCCGTCCGACGCTTTGCTGAAGCGGTTCAGACTCCCGTACAGGATCGCAAAGCTCTCGGAGTGCAGGCGACGGGGACTCGATTCCGAGGACGAACTGCTGATCGGTCCGATTCGCTGGCGCAGCACTGGAGAGGCCGAAGTCGAATGGAACGGCTTGGGGAACACCGGAGCCTACCTCGTCCGACGCGAGAAGAACCGCTGGCTTGTAGTCGGAGCGATCGGTGGTTTCGTCGGCTGATGCGGGGCGGGCTAGGGGTAGAGGACGGTGAGCTGGTACTGCGTGTGCAGGGATGGATGTCCGATTCGCGCGATGGGCACTTGTGATGAAGCCGTGTGACAGGTCCTGATCACGTGCAGGCCGGCATAGGGTTATGATTCCATCGGAGACCGACATGGAGCGCATTCGGTGGCAAGACCGAATCACGATCGCACCGGACTTGCACCACGGCGAGCCCTGCATTCGCGGCACGCGTGTGCCCGTGGCCGTCGTCATCGGGAGTCTCGCCGACGGCATGAGCGAGAAGGAGATCCGCGAGGCCTATCCCCAGTTGGCGACCGAGGACATCCGGGCCGCTTTGGCCTACGCCGCCGAAGCGGTCCGGGTCGAAGCGCTCGCACCCATCGAGCCTTGAAGGGCTCTTGCAGGTCAAGGTAGACGAGGACCTGCCGGCAGCGGTCGCGGAGGCGCTCGTCGCGGCTGGTCACGACACGGCCAGGGTTCCTGACCAGGGTATGGGGGGCTGGCTGGATCCGCCGCTGTGGGCCGCCGTCCAGCGCGAGGGTCGCTTCTTCGTGACCGCGGACAAGGGCTTTGGAGACATCCGCGGCTACCCACCCGGCACCCATGCGGGCATCCTCGTCCTTCGGCCGGATGAAGACGGGATTCGACCTCAGGTCGAGCTCGTGGCGAAGGTCCTCTCGAGATACAGGCTCGAGGATCTTGCCGGCACGATCACGGTGGCAAACCCGCGGGGGATTCGTATCCGACGCCAACCCCAGCGGCAAGGGGATTGAGACGGGCTTCGCCGTCCTGCCCGAAGTGCAGGATGCGCTCGACGACCTTGAGGATGTGGCCCAGGTACAGCCGATCGTCCTTCACGAAGCCTCCTATCTCCGGTGCGCGGCTGGTCCTCCGAGGTAGTTCTGCGGTGGTACGGTAGACCGACCAGAGACGCGCGGAGGGCGGCCGGTGCGACGAAAGGACGAGTTGATCGGGGAGATCGAGGAGGCTGAAGCCCTGCTTTCCCGCCTCGAAACTCAGCAAGGGCAGGCCCGGACTCGCTTGGCTGCGCTTCGGGAGGAACTTTCGTCTCAGGAGCCGGCTCCGCCCGGGATTCATGTGCAGCTCCCGGCCACTCCGCCGCAGCCGGTGCCGCGGAATCCTGGGGAGAAAGTCAGCTTGTTTCGGCGGCTCTTCCGTGGCCGCGTAGACGTCTTCCCGACGCGCTTTGTGAGCAGGAAGACCGGCAAGCCGGGGTACGCGCCGGCCTGCACGAACAAGTTCGTACGGGGCGTCTGCGAGCTTCCGAAGGTCAAGTGCGGGGAATGCCCGAACCAGGCCTTCGTTCCGGTCGACGATGCGGCGGTGCTCGCACACCTGCAGGGCCGGCAGGTCATGGGAGTGTACCCGCTCCTCGATGACGAAACCTGCTGGTTCCTGGCGGTCGACTTCGACAAGAGCACTTGGACGGAGGACATCCTGGCGTTCGTCGCGACGTGCCGGCAGGTCGGTCTTCCCGCCGCGGTGGAGCGGTCGCGTTCGGGGAACGGCGCCCATGTTTGGTTCTTCTTCAAGGAGCCTGTCCCTGCCGTGATCGCCCGAAGGATGGGCTGCTATCTGATCACCGAGACGATGTCGCGGCGACACGAGCTCAGCATGGATTCCTACGATCGGCTGTTCCCGAGCCAGGACAGCATGCCGAGGGGCGGCTTTGGCAACCTGATCGCACTGCCCCTGCAGCGCGGGCCCCGGCAGCAGGGGAACTCCGTGTTCCTCGACGACCAACTCCAGGCCTTGCCGGGCGATCAGCAGTGGGCCTACTTGGCGGCCGTGCCCCGGATCGACCGCAAGACGGTCGAGAAAGTCGCGGGAGAGGCGGCGCGGCAAGGTTCGGTGATCGGCCTTCGTAGGGCAGAGCCGGCCGACGCGGAAGACGCCGAGCCGTGGGCACGACCGCCTTCGGGGAAGTCCGCGCTTCGCTCCCATCGCAGAGCCGCTTCCGGAGCGAATACAAAGCGTCCTCTCCCAGATGCTCTTTGTCGAGAAGGCCGGATTGCCCTCTCCTCTGCTGAACCAGATCAAGCGACTGGCCGCCTTCCAGAACCCGGAGTTCTACAAGAAGCAGAGCCTGCGCCTCTCCACCGCGCTGACGCCGCGAGTGATCGGCTGCGCGCAGGACCTGCCACAGCACGTTGGCCTTCCGCGGGCATGCCTCCCTGAAGTGAAGGCGTTGCTTCGCGAACACGGGGTGGCGCTCGACGTGG
>CAZPNB010000171.1:0-3414 GCA_964587305.1 uncultured Spirochaetales bacterium
GCTGTGGTGACCTGACCCCCACTCCGGATTCTCCTCCATGAATGTCGACGGCGGCCTCCAGATCAGCGACCTCGGTGGAATCCTGCGCCGGCGCGCGAAGGTCGTAGCTGCCACGGCGCTGGGCGTGCTGCTGGTGGCCTATTGGATCGCGATGGCGCTGCCCAACGTGTTCACGAGCTACGCCACGGTGCTGGTGGAGCCGCAGGCCGTCGCGGAGGATCTGGTCAAAGCGGGCGTCGCGCAGAGCGACATCAACCAACGCCTGCACCTGATGACCGCGCAGATCCTCGCGCGGCCCCGCTTGTCGCGCATCATCGACGAGGTCGGTCTCTACAAAGAGGAGTCGGAGTACCTGCTGCGCGAGGAGATCATCGACCTGATGCGCGAGGACGTGCGCGTCGAGCCGGTGGTTCCGGAGCTCGAGCGGCAGACCGCACGCACTCGGGAGCTCGAGATCAGCGAGTTCAAGATCTACTACGACAACTACGACGCGATCATCGCCCGCGACGTCGCGCAGCGGCTGGCGAACGACTTCATCGAGACTCACATCAGCGCGCGTGTCCAGACCTCGCAGAAGAGTCTCGAGTTCATCCAGGGCGAGCTCGACCGCCTCTCGAAGCGCGTCCGCGAGGTCGAGTCCGAGATTGCCGACGTGAAGAACCAGAACCCGGGCATGCTCCCCGAGGACATGGATTCCAACCAGCGACGCCTCGATCGCATCCTCGGAGACCTCTCGCTGGCTCAGCGGGCCTTCGACGAGTCGTCGAGCGATGAGTCGTTCTACACCGGCCAGCTGGCGGCGGCCAAGGTCTTCGGCGCCACGAACGACGAAGCGAGCCCCGCGCGCCAGCTCGAGCTCCTCAAGCTCCGGCTCGCCGAGTACGAGTCGCGGGGCTTCACCGAGAAGCACCCCGACATGATCAAGACCCGCGAGGAGCTCGCGCTCGTCGAGCGGTCGATCGACACCGACCAGGCCGCCAGCAGCGCGTCTTTGGTGTTGAATCCGATTGCGCAGCAGACCGAGGCGCAGGCGCGCCGATCGGCGCTACGGCGGACAGCGGCCCAGACCGAGATCGATCGCCTCTCGCAGAACGGCGATGAGATCCAGTCGCAGCTCGCCGCCATCCCCGCGGTTGCGAAGCAGCTCGACGCGCTGAACATCGAGTACGAGCACCTCTTCAACACCTTCCAGGATTTCGCGAAGCGCCACAACGAAGCCATCGTCCAGGCACAAATGGAACGGCGCCAGCTCGGCGAGCAGTTCCGGGTGCTCGAAGCCGCGTTCAAGGCACCGGAGCCGAGCGCACCCAACCGGGTGCTGATCCTGGTCCTCGGCTTGGTGTTCGCACTGATGGTTGGCGCGGGCGTGGGGGTTCTCAGCGAGGCGATCGACACCTCGCCGCACGACGCGCGGCAGCTCCAGACGCGGCTCGCTCTCCCGGTGCTCGCCTCGATCCCGGAGATCTGGCTCGAATCGGACCGCCTGCGCCAGCGCCGCGCCCAGATGCGCACCGCGCTCGCGACCTCGGGGGTGGTGATGTTCGCGCTGGTCGGCGGCGCGGCGAACTACCTCTGGGTGAACGGCGTTCCTCGCTTCCTGCAGCCGGAGATCGCCGAGGAGGAAGCGGTCGAGAAGCCTGCCGCTGCGAAGCCTGCCGCTGCGAAGCCTGCCGCCGCGAAGCCTGATGCTGCGAAACCCGCGGCCGCGGGTTAGCTGCTATGTACCGCGACTTCTACGGGCTGGTCCGCGCACCCTTCGAGATGACGCCGGATCCGTCGTTCCTCTACCTCGGCGACGCGCATCGCGAGGGGTTGGCGATGCTGCACTACGCGTTGGAGGCGCGGAAGGGCTTCGTCGCGCTCACCGGCGAGGTAGGGACGGGCAAGACCACGCTGATCCACGCGCTGCTCTCGCAGCTCAAGTCGATGATGCCCTCGGCCTTCATCTTCAATCCGCGTCTCGATCCGCTCGACTTTCTGCGCATGCTCTTCGACGAGTTCCGGATCGAGGTGGAATGTCGCACCAAGGCCGAGTATCTGATGGCCCTCAATCACTTCTTGATCGACTGCTTGAGCCGCGACCAGATCGCGCTGCTGATCATCGACGAGGCGCAACTTCTTTCGCCCGAGATGCTCGAGGAGGTGCGTCTGTTGTCCAACCTCGAGACACCCACGTCGAAGCTGCTCCAGATCATGCTGGTCGGCCAGCCGGAGCTCAACGACATCCTCGATCGCCCGGAGCTGCGCCAGCTCCGCCAACGGATCGTGCTGCGCCACCATCTGCTGCCCTTCGACGCGGACGAGCTCGAGCACTACGTCGACGAGCGGCTGCGGCTTGCGGGCTACACCGGAAAGGGAATCCTCAAACGCTCGGCCCGGAAGGAGCTGTTCGCGGTGACGGGTGGCGTTCCGCGGCTGGTCAACGTGGTGTGCGATTCCGCGCTGCTCCTGGGCTATTCCCGGCAGCAGCAGGTGATCGGTGAGGAGATCATTCGCGAGGCGGCAGCGGAGCTGCGCCTCGTCGCCCCGGAGCCCCGGCCCGCACCGCGCAAAACGGCCGAGATCGAGCGGGTGATTCCGGATCGAGCGGTACAGAGACCTTCCGCGGCCAAGGCACCGCCGCGTGTGCGGCGCTTCCACTGGTTCGGGCTTTTCGACTAGACCGGGGACAACTCAATGGCCAAGGTATACGACGCGCTTCGGCGCGCGGAGCAGGAGCGGCGCAAGCTCTCCGACCCCGCGTCAGCGGCGGTCGCACGCCTGGAGTGGGAGCCCGAGGTCACGGGCGATGCCGTTCCCACCCCGAAGGTCGCGCGCGAGTCGTGGTTCCGCCGCCTGTGGCCGCGGCGAACGCACGAGGAACTGGCAGCAGACTTCAACAAGCGCCGCATCTCGCTGCTCCAGCCCGACTCCTACGTGGCGGAGCAGTTCCGCGCGCTGCGCGGCCGGATCGACGCGATCGCGACGCCCTCGCGGCCGCTGCGCACGATCGCGGTGACGAGCGCGCTGCCGGGCGAGGGCAAGACCACGGCGTCGATCAATCTCGCGCTGGTCACCGCGCTGAGCGTCGGCCGCCGCGTGCTGCTGATCGACTGCGACCTGCGGCGCCCCCGCGTCCACAGCGCACTCGGCCTGCGTCCCAAGGCGGGCCTCGCTGAGGTCCTGATCGGCGACGTCAACCTCGGGGACGCCATCGTGCGCGCTGAGGGCACCGATCTCGACGTGCTCGCCGTTCGCGATCGACCGGTGAATCCTTCGGAGCTGCTCGGCTCACCGAGCATGCGCGATCTGATCACCGCGGTGAGCCAGCGCTACGACCGCGTGATCCTCGACACCCCGGCCGCCCTCGGCCTCCCGGACGCCAAGGCGGTCGGGGACCAGTGCGACGGGCTGGTGATGGTGGTGCGGGCCGAC